>DASZXE010000410.1:0-9199 GCA_035546475.1 Kofleriaceae bacterium | reverse complement strand
GGACGCGGCCTTGGATCTCGTCGAGGCTGACATGCTGCAAACGCCGCGCGGTGACGACTACTTCTCCATCTACCACGACGTCAGTGATCGCGCGAGACGAGAGCGCATAGACCACATTCTTTTCGAGGGCCTGCGCCGGCCACAGGCTCGGATCATCGAGATCGAGCGCGACGAGGTCGCAGCGGAATCCCGGGGCGATCCGCCCGACCGGGAGTCGTAGCACCTCGCCGGCGGTGCGCGTGCCGAGCGCGAAGCAGGTCTCGGCGTCGATCGCCTGGCCGTCGCAGCGGTGGACCTTCTGGAGCAGCGCCGCCGCCCACATCTCGTCGAAGACGCTGACCCGGTTGTTCGAGCAGCCGCCGTCGGTGCCGAGCCCGATCGCCACGCCGCGCGCGCCCAGGTCGACGACGTCGGTGATGCCGTCGCCGAGGAACATGTTCGAGCCGGGGCAGTAGGCGAGCCGGCCGCCGCGCTCGGCGAGCAGCGCGCGCTCGCCGGCGTCGAACCCGCAGCCGTGCACCGCGATCCTGTGGCCGAGGTCGACGTCGAGCGACGCCACCGCCGGCAGCGGCCGCCGCCCGAACCGCTCGAGCGACTGCGCGACCTGGTACTGCTCCTCGGCCAGGTGGATGTGCCACGGCACGCCGGCGTCGCGCGCGCAGCCGGCGCCGGCCTCGATCATCGCCGGCGTGGCGCCGTGCTGGCTGTGCGGCGCCGGGTGCACGGCGACCAGGCCGCGCGCGCGGTCGTGGTAGCGGCGGTGGAGCGCCTCGAAGCCGGCGACCGCCGCCCGCACCGGCTCGCGGTAGCTGGCCGGCGCGCCCTCCCAGTCGTAGAAGCAGCGCGCCAGCACGATGCGGATGCCGAGCCGGCGCGCCGCCTCGATCGTCGCCGACGCGTGCTCGTTGCCGCCCGCGTTCAGGTAGTAGAAGTCGCAGACGGTGGTGACGCCGTGGAGCAGCATCTCGCCGAACGCGAACAGGGCGGCGGTCGCCATCCCCTCGGCGTCGAGCCGCGGCGAGTAGCGGTAGAGCGCGCGCTCGCGCCAGACGAGGAACGGCAGGTCGTCGCCGATGCCGCGCAGGAGCGACTGGAAGCTGTGGTTGTGGGCGTTGACGGTGCCGGGCAGGAGCGCCTTGCCGGCGAGGCGGACGACCGCGGCGCCGGCCGCGCGCGGGTCGGCGAGGACGTCGTCGGGCGGGTCGACCCGCACGATCGCGCCGCCGTCGGCGAGCACGGCGGTCGGCCCGCGGGCGACCCCGCCGACCACGGCCGCGTCGGCGACGAACACGGTGGACATCGGGCCGAGGCTACACGGATTCGACCTCGCGGAGGTTGGCCTCCGCCCGGCGGCGACCACGCGCGCGATCAGCGTGCCGTGCTAGGTTGCGCCTCGTGGCCGAGCTGCCCGGCAACAAGAAGGCGCTGCAGCCGGTCTACATCGTGTCGTCCGAGCACCCGCTGCTCGTCGACCGCGCGCTGGCGGCGGTGCGCGACGCGGCGGTGCCGGCCTCGATGCGGGCGTGGAACTACGACGTCGTCGAGGGCAAGGTCAGCGCCAGCCGGCTCCTCACCACCTGCCAGACGCTGCCGATGATGGGCGCGTACCGCATGGTCTACGTGCGCGACCTGGCGCCGACGGCCGCCGACGAGCTGACCGCGCTGGTGCCGTACCTCGACGCGCCGTCGCCGTCGACGGTGCTGTTCGCGGTCACCTCGAAGCTCGACAAGCGGCTCAAGTTCTACGCGGCCGCCGGCAAGAAGGGCTTCCTCCACGTGCTGGAGGCGCCGCGCCAGGTCGAGGGCTGGATCCGCAGCGAGGCGGCGGACCGGGGCGTGCGGTTCGCCGCCGGCGCGGTCAACCGGCTGGCGGACGCGGTCGGCAACGACCTGTCGCGGCTGGCGCTGTGCATCGACCAGCTCGCGCTCTACGCGGGCGGCCGCGAGGTCACCGCCGACGACGTCGACGACCTGGTCGCCGACACCCGCGAGCGGACCGTCTTCGAGCTGACCGACGCGATCGGCGCCGGCGAGCTCGGCCGCGCGCTCGTCGCGGTGGCGTCGCTCATCGATCAGCGGCAGAGCACGATCGGCGTGCTCGCGATGCTCGCCCGGCACGTGCGGCAGATGGCGCTCGTGCACGTGGCGCGCGCCGAGGGCGTGTCGTCGCGCGACCTGCCGGCGACGCTCGGCGTGCCGCCGTTCGTGGTCGACAAGCTGACGTCGCAGGCGCGTCGCTACGGGCCGGCGGCGCTCGCGCGCGCGACCGAGCTGATCGCGACCGCCGACTGGTCGCTCAAGGGCTTCCCCGATCCGACGGTCGCCGACCTCGCGACCGACGACGCCGCCACCGGCAACGCGCAGAAGGCGCTCGGCCGCCAGCTCGGCGAGCGGCTCGTCCTCGAGCGCCTCGCCGGCGCCATCATCGCCCTCTCCGCCGGGGACAGGATCCGGGGTCGCAGCTAGCCGATATCGCTGACGAAATCGGCGGCACCGCGAAAATCGCGCGAGCGCCGCCCGCCGTTCGCCGCGAGCCGCGCGGCCGGCGTCGACAGGAGCGGGGCGCAGCGAGCCGCGATCGCCAGCGAGATCGGCGGCACGCGAAGAGCGCGCGAATGTCGATCAGCCACCGCCGCGAGCCGAGCGGCCGGCGTCGACAGGAGCGGGGACGCAGCGAGCCGCGATCGGTTGCGAAGCGGCGGCACGCGGCGAGCGCGCGAGCGTCGGCTGGCCAGCGGCCGCGAGCCGAGCGACCGGCGTCGACAGGCGGGCGCGGCGAGCCGCGATCGGTAGCGAAGCGGCGGCACGCGAAGAGCACGAGCATCGGCCGGTCATCGCCGCGAGCCGAGCGACCGGCGTCGACAGGAGCGGGGCGCAGCGAGCCGCGATCGCCAGCGAGATCGGCGGCACGCGAAGAGCGCGCGAGCGTCGGCCGGCCAGCGCCGCGAAGCGGGCGACTCGCGCGAGGCGCGCGGCACGCCCGAGAGGCCGGATCGCCTCAGCGGTGGGCGTGCGCGACGGGCGCGGGCGCGACGCGGCCAGACAGGCGCGACACGTAGCGCGAGGCGGTCTCGCGCTTGAGCACGCCCTTGCTGACTGCCTTGTCGATGATCGAGATCGCGCTCTTCTTCAGCTCGACCGAGTTCTCGGCCTTGCCGTCGATGGCGTTGCGCGCCTTCTTCACGGCGGTGCGAAGAGCCGACAGCGCCGCCTTGTTGCGGGCGCGGCGCTTCTGGTTCTGACGGTTGCGCTTCTCGGCCGAAGGGTTGTTGGCCACGATCGTCTCCTGCAGGCTTGCGAGGCGGGGCCGGCCGATGCCGACGGTCCGCGCGGAACGGGGAGGCTAGGTAGCGCGCGGGGGCCACCCCTGTCAAGCCGCGGGCCTCCCGGCGGTCCCGGCGCCCGTCCGCCGCGCCCGTCCGCGTCTCCGTCCGCGTCTCCATCCGGGATCCGTCCACGTGTCCATCCCGATGCCAAGCGCCTGTCCGCCGCGCCCGTCCGCGTCTCCGTCCGGGTTTCGTCCGCGTGTCCATCCCGATGCCCGGCGCCTTGTCCGCCATGTCCGCGCGCGCGTCCGTCCGCGTGTCCGTCCGCGCGTCCCGGGTTCCGTCCGCGCGTCCGTCCGGGTCCGTCCGCGTGTCCGGGTGTCCGGTCCTGTGGACAAGCTGGGGTGTACGACACGCGCGCGCGCCGGGAGCGGGTGTGATCACGCGGCTTCGACCTTCCCTGCTCGAAAAAAGGGCAGCTTTGCGACGCCCCGCTCACCGCCGCGTCGGGTCGTCACCGTCGGGCGACACGCCGACGCCGGCAGCCTTCGCCGCCTCCCACAGCCGGTCCATCTCCGTCAGGTCCGACTGCGCCGGCGTCCGCCCGTCCTCGCGCAACCGGTCCTCGATGAACTCGAATCGTCGGGTGAACCGCGCCGACGCATCGTGGAGCGCGCTCTCCGCGTCGACCTCGAGCTTGCGCGCCAGGTTGACGACCGCGAACAACAGGTCGCCGATCTCGTGGTGCGCGCGCCCGGCCGGACCGCCGGCCTGCGCGACCTCCTCGACCTCGCCGATCTCCTCGCGCACCTTCTCGGCCGAGCCCTGCCAGCCGCCCCAGTCGAAGCCGACCCGCCCGGCCTTGCCGCCGAGCTTGGTGGCCCGCGCCAGCGCCGGCAGCCCGCGCGGCACTCCGGCCAGCGTCCGCGGCGGCGCCTCGTCGCCCGCCGCCTGCGCCTTGGCCGCCTTCTCCTTCGCCTTGATCTCCTCCCACTGCGCCAGCACCTCGGCGGACGTGATCGATCGGTCGGCCCCCGCGACGACGCGGGGCTCGCCGTCCGCGGACGGGAGCTCGCCGGACCGGCCGTCCGGCTGGGGCGAGCTCCCGGGCTGGCCGGCCTCGCCGAAGATGTGCGGGTGGCGGCGCACCAGCTTGTCGCAGATGCCGGCGACGACGTCGTCGATCGTGAAGGCGCCCTCGCCCTGGCGGATCGCCGCGTGGAAGACGACCTGCATGAGCAGGTCGCCGAGCTCCTCGCGGTGGTGGGCGACGTCGCCGTGCTCGAGCGCGTCGAGGACCTCGTACGTCTCCTCGACGAGGAACGGGCGCAGGGTGTCGAGCGTCTGCTCGCGGTCCCACGGACAGCCGTCGGGCGCGAGCAGCCGCGCCATGATCGCGACCAGCCGCGGGAACGACGAGCCGTCGCCCGCGCCCGCGCCGGTCACGGTGCTCCTTCGGGCCTGCAGGCGCACCTGGCGCGCCCGGCGGCTGCCTCGTCGGAGCTGCCCCGGGCCTCGCGTCGCTCGCGGCCCCGCTCGCCGCCGCCGGCGCTCATGGCTTCTCCGGGTGGCCCTCGGCGTCGTAGGGCACGATCGGCAGGCCGAGGCCGGCCAGGTCCTTGCCGATGACGTCGCGGTCGCCGACCACCACGATGACGAGGTCCTTCCAGGTGGCCGCCGCCGCCAGCGCCGCCTGCGCGTCGACCGCGCCGATCTGCGCGGGCAGGTCGCGGTAGGTCGTCAGCGGGCGGCCGTCGGCGACCAGCGCCGCGAACGCGCCGGCGATGCCGCCGTTGGTCTCGAAGTCCTGCGGCATCGACCGCTGGATGAGCGACTTCGCCTTGGCCAGCTCCGCCGCCGGCAGCGGGTTCTTGTTCATGTCGGCGATGATGTCGAGCGCCGCCTTGATCGCCGGCACCGTGACGTCTGTCCGGATCGCGGACGACACCGCCCACGAGCCGCCCCACTGCGCCCGCGCGTAGCCGGAGAACGCGCCGTAGGTGTAGCCGAGCTCCTCGCGCAGCTTCTCGTTCAGCCGCGACGCGAAGCTGCCGCCGGCCGCCATGTTGGCGACCTCGGCGGCGGCCCGCTCGGCGGGCGTGCCCGCCATCGCCGCCGGCGCCTGGCGGCCGATGCGCACCACGCTCTGCGGCGCGCCCGCCCGGTGGATGAGCGCGATGATCGGCGTCGGCGGCGCCGGCTCCTTCACCGGCTTCATCGCCTTCACCTTGGTCTTCCAGCCGCCGAGGTTCTTCTTCACCAGCGCCTCGAGCTGCGCGCGGGTCACGTCGCCGGCGACCACGATCGTCGTCGACGACGCGCCGTAGTGCGCCTTCCAGAAGCCCTTGACGTCGTCGAGCGTGAGCTTGTCGAGCGTGCCGACGTAGCCCGCGTCGGAGCGGCCGTACGGGTGGCTGCCGTGCAGGATCGTGTCGAACGCGAGCACCGCGAGCGCGCGCGGCTGGTCGGGGCGCAGCACGAGGTCGGCCTTGCGCTCCGCCTTCACGCGCGCGAAGTCGTCGGCGGTGAAGCGCGGGCGGGTCAGCACGTCGGCGATGAGCGCGATGGTCGGATCGAGCGTCTCCGCCATCGTGTCGACGGTGACCATCGTCAGGTCGGGTGCGCTGCCGATGGTCAGGTCGGCGCCCAGCCGCTCGAGCTCCTCGGACAGCTCGAGCGCGCCGCGGGTGCCGGCGCCCTCGTCGAGCAGGTCGGCGGTGAGCGCGGCCAGGCCGGCCTTGCCGTCGGGGTCGCTGCGGGTGCCGGCCTCGCCGGCGATCACGCGCAGGCTGACCAGCGGCAGGCGGTGGTTCTCGACGAGGACCACCGACAGCCCGGTCGGCAGCTTGAACGTGACCGGCACCGGCGCGGTGAACGGCGTCTCCGGCCAGGCGGCCGGCGGCGTGGTCCAGTCGATGCCCGCGCTGTCCCACGGCACCGGCGGCGGGGCCGGCGGAGGCGGCGGCGTCGGCGGGGCGGGAGGCGTCGGCGGGGCCGGCGGCGGCGTGGCCTCGACGACCTTGTCCGGCGCCTTCGCGCGCGGGATGGGCGGGCAGCAGCCGGCGAACGCGGCCGCCGCGAGGACGAGCAGGCCAGAGGCGCGCGTGCGGTTCACTTGCCACCCGCCGGCTGGGGGTTGACGATCATGGTGACGGCGGCGTCGGGGCGGATCCACGTTTTGGCCGCGGCCCACACCGTGTCGGGCGTGACCGCGGCGAGCGCGGCCTCGTCCTCGGCGAGGTGGTCAGGATCGCCGGTGTACGCGGCCCACTCGGCGAGCTGCTGCGCGCGGCTGGCGACGTTCTCCAGGCTCGACAGCAGGCCGACCTCGGTGACGCGGCGGGCGCGCTCGACCTCGGCCGCGGTCGGCGGCGCCGCCTGCAGCTTGGCGATCTCGTCGAGGATCGCGGCCTCGACCTTGGCGATGTCGACGCCCGGCTTGGCGACCGCCTCGATCGACAGCTCGCTGCCGAGCATCTGCGGGCTCAGCGCGGCGTAGACCTCGGTGACGAGCTGGTCCTGGAAGACGAGCCGCTTCGACAGCCGGCTGGTCTTGCTGCCGCCGAGGATCTGCGTCGCGATCTCGACGTCGGTGAAGCCGGGGCCGTACGCCTGCGGCGCGCGCAGGTCGAGGATGACCTTCGGCGCCTGCACGTTGTCGGTCGACGTCAGGCGGACCGGCTTGTCGAGCGGGACGACCGGCGCGTCGAGCGTGCGCAGCGCCGGCTTCGGCCGCTTCGGCATCCAGGCGAAGAGCTGCTGGATCTCGGCCTTGACCTTGGCCGGATCGAAGCCGCCGACGACGACCAGGGTCGCGTTCGACGGCAGGTAGTACGTCCGCCAGAAGTGCTCGACGTCGGCGAGGTTCGCCGCGTCGAGGTCCTCCATCGTGCCGATCGTCAGGTTCCAGTTGCCGTGGCCCTTGGGCCACAGCGCCTGCTGCACCTCGAGGTCGGCCATGCCGTACGGCCGGTTCTCGTAGCTCTGCCGGCGCTCGTTCTCCACCACGTCGCGCTGGTTGGTGAAGACGTCCAGGTTCATGGCGTCCCACAGGCCGGCCATCCGGTCGGCCTCGAGCCAGAGCGCGAGCGGGAGCTGGGCGGCGGGGACCTGCTCGAAGAAGGTGGTGCGGTCGTTGTTGGTGGTGCCGTTGTTCCAGCCGCCGGCGGCCTCGAGGAGCTGGTCGAACTGGCCCTCGGGGACGTGCTTCGAGCCCTCGAACATCAGGTGCTCGAACAGGTGGGCGAAGCCGGTCTTGCCGATGACCTCGTCCTTGCTGCCGACGTGGTACCAGACCTGGACCACCGCCGACGTCACGGTCGGGTCGGGCTGGAGGATGACCTCGAGCCCGTTGTCGAGCGTGTAGTGGTCGATCGTCATCGCCGCGGGGGCGGCGGCCGACGAGCCGGGCGCCGAGGCGGCGGCGAGGGTGGCGGCGACCAGCGCGGCGGCGCCGAGCTGGAGCGACGACGTCAGGCGGGCGCGGCGAGGCGAGGACGTGGACGAGGACGGGCTGGGATCGGCCATGGCTACTCCGTTCAGGTCGGCGGGGCGTCGATGTAGCGGGGGCGCATCGGGGCGGTCGCCGGCGTGAGCTTGCCGGCGATCAGCTTGGCGAGGGTGAGGCGGCGCGCGGCGTCGTGGCCGACCACGCGCACGTAGCACGGGGCGTCGTCGTCGACGAACAGGAGGCCGTTGCCGTGGTGGTCGAGGCCGCGGCGGCCGACCGCCACCTCGAACGAGGCGATCGGCGGCGCGAGGATGCCGCCGTCCGGGTCCTTGATCGGCTTGCCGGCGGAGGCGTCGTGGTAGGCCTCGAGCTGCGCGGCGCTGTCGTCGGCGTACTGCTGGAAGAGGATCTCCGCCTGCGCGAGCGCGTGGTCGCGGCAGTCGAGGTCGTAGCTCCAGGCCTCCTCGTGGCCGGGCGACGTCTCGACGACGTAGGTGCACGGGCGCGGCACGCCAGGCGGCGTCGGCATGTTGTTGTCGAGCGCGCGGGCAGGGGCGCCGAGGGCCTCCGACAGGATCGCCGGCGTGGTGAGCACGTCACAGGTCCAGCGGTCGGGATCGATGCCGACGCGCTTGCCCGGATCGCGCGGCGCGGCGGGCGCGGTGTCGTCGTGGGACTTCTTCGGCTGGTCGCAGCCGGCGGCGGCGCAGAGCGACACGAACAGGACGGCAGCGCGCATCGGGGCGAAGCTACACGATCCGGTCGGGGCGCGGGCGCGGCGCGGGCCGTCCGGCGCGCGGGCCGCGGCTCAGGTGCTGGCGGCGCGCGCGGTGGCGTCGTAGACGAGGCGCAGCCCGGCGACGTCGGAGACGGCCTGGGCGAGCTTGTAGAGCGGGCCGGGGCGATCGCCGGTGTCGAGGACGATCGGCTCGCCGACGCGGCGCTCGATGAGCGCGACGAAGCCGCTGCCGCCGGCGTTGGCCCTGACCACGACCGCCTTCAGGTGGAAGAGCGGCACGACGGCGTGGCGCGGCAGGCCGGCGAGCCGCTGGTCGATGCGGAGGACGCCGTCGTCGCGATCGAAGCAGAGGTCGTGGCGCATCGTCGCGATCACCAGGCCGGCGAGCGCGAAGATGCCGGCGACGACGGCGGCGACCGTCGACCAGGCGCCGAGCCACAGGCCGCCGGCGGCGCCGAGCGCCGACGCGATCCAGCCGGCCGCGTGGGTGGCGCGCGACAGCGCCAGCTCGATCCGACGAGCGGAGCGCCGGCGGATCCGGAGGCTGCCCAGCATGAGACCAGCTTAGCATCGACCCGGCCGTCGCCGAGGCGCACCTGGCCCGTTCGTCCTGCGCGCGGGCGCGCAGCGAGGCGCGCCGTCGAAGGGCGCCCGCGCGGGGCGCGTGGGGCGTGTCGCTGCCGGTCAGGCGCCGTCGTCGTCGCGCGGGGCGGGGGGCGGCCCGGCCGGTGCGGGCGGTGGACC
>DASZXE010000409.1:0-3720 GCA_035546475.1 Kofleriaceae bacterium | reverse complement strand
GTCGCGTGGCCGCGGACGGTCGCGCCGGCCGGCACGCCGTCGACGGAGCCGGTGATCGTGCGCATGGGCGTGCCGTCGACGCGGGCGACCGCCGCCACCAGCCCGTCGAGGCCGGGGCCGCCGATGACGATGCGGGCGTGCGCGCGCGTCGTCAGCGCGCAGCCCTTGATGGTGAAGCCGTCGTTGAGCGCGCCGATGAAGCCGGCCTGCGCGAGGCTGCCGCCGAGCACGCTGTCGGCCGCGCGGTACGCGTAGCTGGCGCCGTCGTCGTCGACGAACTCGGCCCAGGTCGCGCCGGCGATGTCGGTCGTGTAGCCCTTGCCGGGCACCACCGCGCGCATGCGGTCCGTGTACATGAAGCCGTGGATGACCGCGCCGACCGGCGTGTCGTAGGTGCGGCCCGAGCTGAGGTGCATCGTGATGTCGACGACGTCGGCGCCCGGCGCGAGCGAGTAGTCGATCGCCGCGTCGATGTCGCGGAAGCCGTCGGAGAGGATCGCCTGCAGGAGCGGATCGAGGAACGGCAGGTGGGCGAGCTTGCCGCGCGCGCGGATGACGGCGGGGCCGCCATCGGAGCCGTCGTTGACGACGGTCACCGCCTCGGTCACCACCGTCGAGCGGCCGACCAGCAGGAACAGCTCGCCGAAGTCGGCGGGCTGGACCATCGCGCCGCCCTGCATGAGCGCGACGCCGACCGGCCGGCCGCCCCACGGGTCGTACAGATCCGACGGGCCGACGTCCTCGATCACCATCGCGACGCGATCGTTGGCGAGCACGTAGTCGCCGACCTGCCAGGTCGACAGGCCGAGCGTCGTCGCGGGGAGCTGCACCGCCGACGTGATGCGGCCGGCGCGCGCCTCGGTCGGGCCGGCGCCGAGCGGCTGCGGGTGGCCGTTGACGTCGCCGTCGGGCGGCAGGCCGGGCGCGCAGCTCGCGTTGCCATCGCCACCGCAGGCGGCCAGCGAGATGGTCAGGCTGGCGAGGAGGACGCAGCCGAGGAGGCGGGCGGGACACGAGGACAGGCGCATGCTGGACGCATCGTACGCCCGTCGCAGGCGGGTGGCGGGAAGATGACGGCGGCGTGGCGCGTCACGCAGGCCGCGGGGCCGCCGCCGAGGCCGCCGGCGACGCCGACGACGACGCCGACGACGACGGCGGCTCGCGGTGTGCCCGCGCCGGCGGCGCCTTCGGGAACGGCAGCATCGCCATCACGCCGCCGACCGCCCACGCGACGACGACGACGAGCGCGAGCGGCAGCCACGTGCCGGTGAAGCTGCGGAACATCGCGAGGCCGCGGCCGAGCGCGCCGGCGACCAGCGCGACGTCGAGCGCGGCGGTCACCCCCGCGAACGTCAGCGCCGACGGCAGCGGCGCCCGCGCCCCGCGCACGCGGAAGTAGCGCCACGCGACCGCGCCGAACACCAGCGGCGCGGCGATCGCGTGCAGCACCAGCGCCGCGCGCGCCGGCAGGATCGCCATCAGGCCGAACAGGATCGCCGCGCACGCGGCCCAGCCGAGCACCGCGTGGCCGACGAGCCGGCGGAGCGGCCGCCCCGCCGGCACGATCGCGGGCCGCGGGCGCGCGCGAGGCAGCGCGTCGGCGACCTCCTCGGTCCACGCGCGGATGCGCGCCGGGTTGCGCCAGTCGCCGCTCGACTTCTTCGCCATCGCGCGCGCCGGGAAGCCGCGGGCGTCGGGCGCCAGCCTTCCGCCGAACGTGACGTGGCCCTGCGCGCCGACGCGCTCCATGAGCGTGCGCACCTCGGGCGCCGGCTCGAGCCGGTGATCGTCGGCGGAGGCGTCGAGCGGTCCGCTCGAGAAGAACCAGACCGGCACGCGGCGCAGCGCGCGCAGGTGGCGGCCGACGAACCGGCGGGCGTCGGCCTGCCAGCGGTTCGCGTACAGCCCGCCGCCGACGATGACGGCGTCGACGTCGCGGACGCCCGCGATCATCGGCGCCGGGCGCGCGTCGACGACGAACCCGCGGGCCTCGAGCGTCGCCGCGATCTCGCGGCCGATGCCCTCGGTGCCGCCGCGCTTGCTGCCCCAGGTGACGAGGACCCGCATGGCATCTCCTTTCACGCGGTGCGCGCCGTCGTGCGTGCGGTCGGCAGCAGCGGCGCCGGCGCCTCCTCGAACGAGAACGGCGGGTAGTCGTCGACGAGCGACGCCTGGTAGGCGAGCAGCCGCACGGCCCAGCGCTGGAGGCCGATCAGGTAGTCGTGGGTGCCGTCACCGACCCGCTCGTGGACGAGGATCGACAGCGCGGCCCACAGCCAGACGAGCGTGCCGATCATGCAGAGCAGGACGAGGACGAGCGCGCTCGGCAGGCCGGACACCACCCGCCAGATCGCCTTGCGGGCGTCGGGCTTCGCGCCGTCGTCGACCTCGATCGCGACCACGTCGCTCGACGACCGCCCGGGCAAGCGCTCGGCGACCAGCGCGAACCACGCCGAGAACGCGGCGAACCAGCCGAGCGCGCGAACGAGCCGCTGGCCGTCCTCGTGCAGGTAGGCCTCGGGTTCGCGGCCGCCCGACAGGCGCACCGCCGCGAAGACGGGCAAGGCGAGGTACGCGAACGCGAACACCGTCCCGAACGTGATGCCCAGGACGCCGAGCGCGCAGAAGGCGACGAAGCGGACGAGCAACTGCAGGCGCGTGAACCGCGCCGGGCGCTCGACGAGATAGCGCACGGGATATGCGGTGGCCATGCGACCCATAGTTGCATCGGCCATGCCGCGGGTAGGTGGACGACACCACGGCGGCGCCGCGCGCGCGGGCTCGCAAACCGCCGCGGCGGAGGCCGCCGCCGTGCAGGCCGTGCGCGATCAGCCGGGGCGCTGGACGGCGTCGAAGCCCTGCTCCGCCAGCTCCTTCTCCTCGGCCGGCGACGCCTCGACGAGCTCGATCTCGTCGGCGGAGTACTTCTCGAGGCGGAGCGCCTCCCCACCCGCGGGTCGGACCTCGAGCACGCGCTTGGTGGCCTTGGGATCGTCGCTCAGCTCGTCCGGGAAGTCGATGAACGAAGCGTCGTGGACGTCCTTGCCGAGCAGGTTGGGCACGCGAACTCGCATGCCCGACCGTGGCCGATTCCCGTCACGCGCGCAACGCCGCGCGGGTCCTGATCAGTACCAGGACAGGCCGACCTGCAGGCTGCCGCCGAGCACGGTGCCGGCGCGGTAGCGGGCGCCGAGCCCCAGCACCTCGAGCGACCAGGCCAGGCCGCCGTCGCGGTAGAGGTCGTAGCCGGCGGCGGCGGTGAACCCGACGCCGCTGAAGCTGTCGTCCGCGGAGGTCCGCTCGGTGCGGCGCGTGAAGTTGGCGAAGCCGACGCCGCCGCGCACCCACGTCGCGTCGCGCAGGTAGAGCTGGCCGCCGAAGGTGAGCAAGGCGCTCTGGTTGAGGCGCACCTGCCCCTGGTCGTTGGTGCGCCGGTAGACGGTGGCCGCCAGCTCGAGGAGCCAGACCCAGCGCGGCGAGCCGACGGTGCCGAGCCGCACGCCGAAGCCGCCGCCGGTGCCGCTCGACTCGTCGATCGAGAAGCCGAGCTGCATCGACGGGCCGAGCGAGGCGCCGATCGCGAAGCCCTCGCGCACCGAGGTCGGCTCGAAGTTGGCCTCGCGCGCCTGCGCGACCGCGCGGCCATCGGGGCGCGGCGGCGGCGCGTCGTCATCGGGCGCGACCCGCGGCGCGGCCGCCGGAGGACCACCGTCGGCCCAC
>DASZXE010000408.1:0-17844 GCA_035546475.1 Kofleriaceae bacterium | reverse complement strand
ACCGCCCCGGCCCGACCTTCGGCCGGGACTCACTCCGTCGAACCCGAGCTGCGCGAGGAGCTGCCGCCATGAAGCTGACCACCGTCCTGACCCTCGGCGCGACCGGCATGGTCGCCACCGCCGCCGCCGTCTGGTTCGCCGTCGACCCCGCGCGGCCCGCCGCCGCCTCCGCGGCCCGCGGCGCCCCCGGCGCCTCGTCGTTGCTCGCGACCGGCCAGCCCGATCGGCCCGTCAAGCCTCCCGGCCCGCCGCCCGTCGATCACTCCCACTTCCAGGCCGGCAAGACGCTGATGGTCGAGGGCCGCCTCGGCCACCAGGTCCTCCCCGCCGACACCGACAGCGAGACGTTCCTGTTCGTCGACATCAACGCCGACGCCGCCGCGCAGGCGCCCCACCCCGCGCCGCTCGATCTCGCGGTCGTGATCGATCGCTCCGGCTCGATGAAGGGCAAGCGGCTCGCCAACGCGATGGCCGCGACCCGCACCGCGATCGAGCGCCTGCGCGACGGCGACGTCGTCAGCGTCGTCACCTACGACACCCGCGCCGACGTCGTGGTGCCGCCGACGGCGATCGACGCGACCTCGCGCGCGCGGGTGCTCCGCCAGCTCGCGCGGCCGATGGCCGGCGGCGACACCTGCATCTCGTGCGGCATCGACGCCGCGATGCAGCTCCTCGGCCAGCGCCCGGAGATGGTCAGCCGCGTGCTGTTGCTGTCGGACGGCTTCGCCACCGCCGGCGTGCGCGACCTGCCCGGCTTCCGCCGCATCGCCGACGACGTCCGCCGGCTGGGCGCCTCGATCACGACGATCGGCGTCGACGTCGGCTACGACGAGAAGGTGATGGCGGCGCTCGCCCGCGACTCCAACGGCGACCACTTCTTCGTGCCCGACGCCGCGACCCTGCCCGGCATCTTCGACCGCGAGATGGCGTCGCTCACCCGCACCGTCGCGAACCACGCCGACCTCGTCGTCGACCTCGCGCCCGGCGTCTTCGTCGAGCACGTCTACGACCGAGTCTCCACCGGCGGCAGCGGCCAGGTGATCGTCCCGTTCGGCGCGTTCACCGCCGGCGATCACAAGACGGCGCTCTTGCGCCTGCAGGTGCCGCGCGGCGCCGCCGGCGAGCACGCGATCGCGACCGTCCGCCTGCGCTACGACGACCTCGTCACCGAGAAGCCGGGCGCCTGCGAGGGCAACCTCGCGCTGCGGACGTCGACCGACGCCGCCGAGGTGACGCCGCTCGACGGCATCGTGTCGGCGCGGGTGTCGGCGAGCGAGACCGCCGAGGCGCTCGAGAACGCCAACGAGCTGTTCCGCCAGGGCCGCACCCTCGAGGCGACGCAGCTCATCCAGCAGCAGAACATGCACATGGAGATGGAGCACATGCGGGCGCGCAAGGAGGTCGAGCCGATGCGCATGCACGACGTCGACGACGCGTTCCTGATGCAGAAGGCGGCGATGGACAAGGCGGACCTCGGCTTCCAGCCCGCGACCGCCGCCGCGCCGGCGCCGACCGTCGGCGACCGCCAGGCCGAGGCCCAGGCCCGCAGCAACCAGGCCGGCGCGCTCAAGCTCGAGGAGTGACCGCCGACCGCGGGCGCCGCCGCGGCTACCCGGCGCGCGCGGCCGGGCGTCGCTTGCGGGCGGCGCCGTCGAAGACCGCGCGGGCGTCCTGGATCGACGTGCGGTGATCGGCGGCCCACTGCGCGAGCGCCGTGATCGGCTCGAGCAGCGTGTGGCCGAGGCGCGTCAGCTCGTACTCCACGCGCGGGGGGATCTCGGGAAAGACCGTTCGCGTCACGAGACCGTCGCGCTCGAGGTTGCGCAGGGTCAGCGTCAGCATCCGCTGCGAGACGCCCTCGATCGCCTTGCGCAACTCGTTGAAGCGCATGGCTCCATCGCCGAGGAGCGCGATGATCTGCACGCTCCACTTGTCGCCCACGCGGTGGAGCACCTCCCGCACGGCGGGGCATTCAGCGGGGCCGTGTCGCATCGGCTTGTTCGTCGGTGACATCGATGTGCCTCCTTGCGGATCGGGTCTCAGGTTCCCAGAGTAGCGCCAGTTATCAAACGTAACCAGGGCCGCACGGAGAACCAAGATGACCACCCAGAACCAGACCGCCAAGCAGTACACGTTCGACCTCAGCCACTCGTCGGTGAACTTCCACGTCCGCCACCTGATGATCTCCAAGGTGCACGGCCGCTTCACCCGCTGGAACGGCACCCTCGCGATCGACGAGGCCGACCTGTCCCGCTCGCGCGTGGCCGTCGAGATCGAGGCGGCCAGCATCGACACCAAGGAGCCGAAGCGCGACGACCACCTCCGCTCGGCCGACTTCTTCGACGTCGAGAAGTTCCCGACCCTGACCTTCGCCAGCACCAAGGTCGAGGCGGCCGGCGACGAGCAGCTCCGCGTCACCGGCGACCTGACGATCCACGGCGTGACCCGCTCCGTCGTCCTCGACGTCGAGCGCCAGGGCGAGGTCAAGGACCCGTGGGGCGGCGTGCGCGCCGGCTTCTCGGCGACCACGTCGATCAGCCGCAAGGAGTTCGGCCTCCACTGGAACGCGGTGCTCGAGGCGGGCGGCGTCGCCGTCGGCGACAAGGTGACGATCACGCTCGAGATCGAGGCGATCCTCGCGACCGCGGCTGCGGCGGCCTGACGCGCGGCCGCCACCCGCAGGAACCGCGCCGGCGCGCGTGGTACCTTCCGGAGGATGATGCGTCTTCGACTCGTCCTGCCCACCATCCTGGCGTTCGCGTCCGTTGGCGCGTTCGCGATGCCCGCCGCGATCGCCGCGCCGAAGGCGCCGAAGCCGCCGAAGGCGCCGAAGCCGCCCAAGGCCCCGCACTGGAAGAGCGTGTCGATCACGAGCCAGTGCGAGGCGATGGAGCCGTCCACGTGCCGCGGCGCCTACGGGCTGACCGTGAACGTCGACGGCAGCTACACGGTCGGGCCCGAGCCGGGCGGCCAGACGATCAGCGACAACCTGTCGGCCGACGAGCTGGCGACGGTGTCGAAGGACGCCGAGGCGCTCAGCCACACGTCGGCGAAGGCGAAGCTCCGCTGCGACAAGCGGCCGGGCGTGCCGGGCTCGAACCAGACGGTGACGCTCACCAACGCGAGCAACCTGACGGTGACGATCTTCCAGGCGAGCATGCCGGGCAAGGGGTCGCGCTGCGCCGCCGGCGACCGCGAGAAGGCGACCGAGCTCGAGACGGCGCTCGGCCTCCTGCTCGACCTGCACTACCCGGTGCCGTTCCCCGCGAACGGCGGCGGGCCGCCGGCGCCGACGGCGCCGACCGAGCCGAAGTGAGCGCCAGCGGGTGACCGACGGTCGCCCCGCGCTGTTCGCGGTCCCGGCGGGGCCTCCGCGCTCCGGTGCTGCCGGCGGCAGGCTCGCGGCGAGGTGCAGGTTCCAGGTAGCGGGCGCGCCGCGGCCGGCGGCGTAGACTGCGGCGTCGTGCCCGCCGCCCTCCGCCGCGCCGCCACCACCATCGCCGCACCGGCCGAGGGACCGGTGCGGCTCGCGGTCGTCGCCGACACCCACTCGGCGCCGCACCCGGCGGCGGCCGGCCTGCTCGCCGCGTACGCGCCGACCGCGATCCTCCACGCCGGCGACATCGGCGACCTCCGCGTGCTGCGCGCCCTCGAGGCGATCGCGCCGCTCCACGCGATCCGCGGCAACATCGACGACCACGGCCCCGACCTGCCGGACGTGCTGACGATCGACGTCGCCCGCGCGGGCGCGCCGCCACTGCGGATCCTGCTCGTCCACATCGGCGTCGCCGGCGTGCGGCTGCGGCCGGAGGTCGCGCGCACCGCCCGCGCCGAGGGCGCCGCCGTCGTCGTCTGCGGCCACTCGCACGTGCCGTTCGTCGGCGACGACCGCGGCCTGCTCGTCTTCAACCCCGGGTCGGTCGGCCCGCGCCGCTTCCACCTGCCGATCGTCTTCGGGACGATGGAGATCGGCGCCCGCGTGCGCTTCGCCCACGTCGACGCCGAGACCGGCCGCGCCTGGTCGCCGCCCCGTTGACGGAGCGCCGGCGTCAGGGGGCCGGGCGGGTGGCGAGCGTCGTCGGCGGGCCGGCGTTGACGTCGAGCGCGTCGGTGACGATCACGCCGCCGTCGTGCGGCACCGCGATGTGGAAGCCGTCGAGGTGCGTGCCCGCGTCGAGCTCCGTGTGCGTCCAGCCGGCGTCGCCGCGCACCGCGCTCACCAGCGCCTGATCGAGCGCGTCCTGGTAGACGACGTGCGGCGCGCCGCCGACGAGGTAGAGGGCGGCGCCGGCGCCGACGTTGTGCGGCCGATCGCCGGTGCGCTGGCCGTCGTCGACGAGCTCCGGCGTGCCGGGCGCGGCGCCGAGGGTCGTGTAGAAGACCTGGTCGCCGTGCGCCTCCTGGTAGACGACGTGGATCGTGCCGGCGTCGTCGGCGATCGCGTCGGCCCACATGCCGCGGTCGCCGGCGTCGTCGAGGACCGTCTCGCTGGCGGCGCCGCCGGCGGGCCCGACCGAGGCGACCAGCGCCGACCGCACGCGATCGTAGTAGACGACCGCGAGGCGGCCGTCGGGCAGCGCGACCGCGCTGGGGAAGCCGAGGCCGCCGGGCGTCGTGTCGGAGACCCCGGTCACCTGCGCGCGGCAGGCGCCGGCGACGCAGACCTCGTCGTTCGCGCAGGCGGGCGTGCAGTCGTTGCTCGCGGTCACGCAGACCTCCGGCTCGCCGTCGGCGGCGGGCGCGGCGCACGCCTGGCCGGCGCCGCACAGGCCGGCACAGCTCGTCGGCGCCGAGGCCACCGTCGACACGCTCCAGGCGGAGGTGCCGTTGGGCGCCGGATCGCCGGTGAGCGCGAGCCGCAGCTCGGTCGTGCGCGAGCCGTCGGCGGCGGCGACGCCGCTGACCAGGTACGCGATCGCGGCGCCGCCGGCGGGCCGCACCGCCAGCGACGCGAACGCGCCGATCCGCTCGCCGCCGGCCGGCACGTCGACGTCGTGGGCGGAGAACTTGCCGGCGCTGACCTCGCGGGCGAACCGCAGCGCGTGGCGGTCGCGGTCCTGGTAGGCGACCCACACCTTGCCGCCGGCGAAGGCGACGCTCGAGTAGGCGCCGACGTCGGGGCCGGGCGTCTCGATGCCGCCGCGGTAGGTGCCGGGGTCGTGGGTCGGCGTCTCGTCGGGGATGCCGTCGACGACGGCGTAGTCGATGCTGCTGGTGTCGCCGCCGAGCGTGCCGAGGACGAGGTCGCCGAGCGACTCGTCGTAGGTCGTGAAGACGGTGCGGCCGCCGTCGTGGGCCGCCGCGTTCCACTTGCCGAGCACGCCGTGCTCGACCGCGCCGGGCAGGCACGCCTGGTCGCCGCACGGGGCGTCGGAGCCGCAGTCGCACGCGGGCATCGAGCCGGCGGCGACGACGATGGCGACCGAGGCGAGCGCGCGGGCGGCGGCGCGCTTCGTCCGCTTTCCGGACGGCTTCGTCCGGAGGCCGGACGAGCCGGCACGCCCGCCGCGCCGGCCGAGCACGAGGCCGACGACCAGCGCCATCGCCCCGAAGCCGAGGCCGTCGCCGGGCCGCGAGCCCGCCGCGCAGGTGCAGCCGCCCTCGCCGGGCGCGCCGTGGAACGGCGCCGGCTTCGCCGCGCTGCCGCGGGTCGGCGACACGTTGCCGGCCTCGTCGATCACCTCGACCTGGAGGTCGGCGACCGCGTGGCCGCCCGCCGCCACGTCGACCGGCGCCGGCGCCGTCTGCCAGTCGCCGTCGGGCCACCGCCAGCGCACCGTCAGCGCGTCCGGCGCGCTCACCGCGTCGGTGCCGCCGATCCGGATCGTGTCGCCGTCCTGCTCGATCACCGCCTCGGGCGCGATGGTGTCGAAGTCCGCCTCGAGCACGACCGGCGTCGGATCCGCCGACAGCGGCTGCCCGCGCCGGCGCGCCGACACCTCGATCGTGTGCTTGCCCTGCAGCCAGAACCGGTCCGACGACACCACGCGGGTCGCCTCGCCGCTCCACGCGCTCCACAGCCCGTCGTCGATCCGCACCGACCACTCGAGGTCGCCGGCGTCCGCCGAGCCGCCGAGCCGCAGGGTCGCGCGCGGCCGCAGCCCGCGCTTCCACTTGCGCGCATCGGCGAACACCGCGGTCGGGGGCGCCGCCAGGCCGACCAGCGTCGCCTCGGTCTCGACCGGCGCCGGCTTCATCATGGCGGGCCGCAGCTCGCCGTAGATCGCCATGAACGTCTTGTTGTCGACGGCGGTGATGTCGGAGACCGAGATCTGCAGCCCGCCGAGCGACGGCACCTGGAAGCTGCCGAGGCCGCCCGCGAGCTGCGGCAGCGCGAGGTCGAGCAGCATCGGGAAGATGTTCTCCAGCTCCTCGGGCGTCTCGGTCAGCGCGCGGCTGTTCTTCACCTGCAGGTTCGAGAACGCGCCCATGACGTCGCCGAGCACCGGCGTGATCGCGCCCGTCGGATCGACCTGCAGGCCGACCGGCAGGTGCAGATCGGCGACCAGCGTGAACAGCCGCACGTACTGGTCCTCGACCTGCGCGAAGAAGTCGAGCTCGAGGCCGTGGAAGGTGAGGTCGAGCAGCGGCTCGCCGACGGTCTGGCCGCCCATGCCGTCGTCGACGAACGTGTTCTTGCCGAGCACGATCGTCGGCGGCGACTGCGGGCGGATGCCGATCGCCATCGGCGCGGTCGTGCCGTCGACGAGGTTCGTCAGCGACGGCAGGAAGAGGCCGAACGTGTCGCTGGTGAGCAGCGAGACCGTGCGGGTGCCGACGGTCAGGCAGAGCAGGCCGCCGTCGTACGCCGAGTAGGCGAACCGGTCGAGCTGGTTCTGGTGGATGCCGATGCCGATGCCGTACGGCGCGCCGGTGTCGGGCCGCGTGTTGCCCTGGAAGTACGCCGACTGCGGGATCTGGACCGGCGCCGGCGGCGTCGCCGGCGGACCGCAGCGATCGCGCGGCGCGCCGGCGGGCAGCATGCCGCCGAGGAGGCCGAGCGCGAGGCCGTTGTCGTTCGTCGTCGCGTAGCCGCCCGCGACCTCGTAGACGTCGATGGCGCCGGTGGTGCCCGGCGACAGGCTGCCGAACGCGGCGTCACCGGTGAGCCGCCCGCTGGTGCCGAGCTCCTGCAGGCACTTGCCGCTCTCCTGGCAGACGTTGCTGTCGCACGACGACGCGAACGGGCCGCACTCGGCGACGTCGCCGCTCGGGCACGCCTTGCAGAGCTGGTCGTTGATCGCGCCCTTGATCGCGTCGGCGAACGTGCTGCTGAGCGTGCTGACGAACGAGCCGAGGCCGAGGCTCGCGAGCTGACAGCCGAAGCTGCCGGTCAGGTGGACGTCGTCGGCGGTGAGCTGCGAGATCACCGCGTCGCCGGCCTCGATCCGCGTCGTGCTGGCGGCGCCGTCCTGCACGAAGCTGAGCGGGACGTCGATCTTGATGTCCGGCGTCGGCCCCGGCGCGGTGTCGAACTTGATGCCGCAATCGCCGACGATCGGGATGTTCACCGGGATGTCCGAGCGAGTCTTCACCCGCGCGCGCACGGTCACGTTGAGCTTCGACGCGCCCTCGACCGGGTGCAGCTCGAGCCGCGGCATGTCGCCGGGATGCGCCGTCAGGTCGATGACGATCGGCCCGCACGGGCTGACCGGGTTGCCGCCGGGGCAGCAGACGGCCGGGTTGCCGCCGCAGCTCGCGGGGACGTCGAACTCGAGCGGGCCGCCGCCGGTCACGGCGCTGAGCAGCGCGGCCGGATCGGCGGTGAGCGACGCGAGCCCGGTCTGCGTCAGCCGGATCTGGCCCGCGTTGCCGGTCCGCTGCGCGGCGGGGAAGCCGCCGGGGATGGGCGCCAGGCAGGAGCAGCCCTGGCCGCCGCAGCCGACCGACGACAGGACGGCGAACACCAGCAGCGCCGGGCTCGGCCACCACGCACGACGAGGCAAGTCGATCATCGAGGGCTCCCCGCCCGCGGGCAGCGGGCGTCGCTATCGGAGATCACGCGGCGCGGGCGGTCAAGCGCGGCGCACCGGCGTGTGGCGTCGATCGCGGTCCGACCGCGGCCTGTGGAGCACCGGTACTGCTGATACGCTGCGCCGGTGCCGCGCCCGCTCCTCGACGAAGCCCACGTCCACCCCGCCATCCGCGACAAGCTCGCCGCCAACCACGCCGACATCGTCGACGAGGTCAAGGCCGCGATCGCCGCCCACGACGTCGTCGTCGTCGGCATGAAGCAGAACCCGCACCCGAAGCGCGCGCGCAAGGCGCTCACCGCGCACGGCACGCCCTTCCACTACCTCGAGTACGGCAGCTACCTGAACACCTGGCGCCGGCGCACCGCGCTCAAGATGTGGACCGGCTGGCCCACGTTCCCGATGATCTTCGTCAAGGGCGTGCTGGTCGGCGGCGCCGACGACATCGAGCGGCTCATCGCGAGCGGCGAGCTCGACCGCATGCTCGCCGCACGCTGACGGCGGCCGGCCGGCGCAGGGCGCGCTACGGGGCGGCGGCCTCCTGGCAGTCGGCGTAGCCCTCGCTCGCGTTCCAGCCGCAGCTCTCGCCGTACGCGCTGCAGTCGACGGTGACCAGGTCGCCGCCGTTGCACCAGCGGACGACGTCGCCGTCGCACTGGCCCTCGTCGGAGACGTCGCCGCACGCGTCGACCAGCGCGGCGTTGCCGGTGGTGAGCGCGACGCTGCCCCAGGTCTCGGCGTTCGCCGTGATCGTCCGCGTCACCGAGCGCGCGGTGAAGCCGGCCTTCGACGCGGTGATCGTCACGGTGCCGACGCCGACGCTGTTGATCGTGTAGACGCCGGTCGCGTCGGTGGTCGCGGTCTCGCCGGTCGACACCCGCACGGTCGCGCCCGCGATGCGCGCCGACGTGTCGCTGCCGCGGTAGACGATGCCGGTCAGCTTGCCGGTGGCGACCGCGCGGGTCAGCCCGATGCTGCCCCAGGTCTCGGCGCCGCTCGCGACGGTGCGCGTGATCGTCGCCGCGCGGAAGCCGCTCGCCTTCGCGGTGATCGTCACCGCGCCGGGCGTGACGCCGGTGAAGGTGTAGACGCCGTCGCCGTCGGCGGTCGTCGCGCGGCCGCTGCCGAGCGTGACGGTCGCGCCGGCGATCGCCGCCGACGCGTCGCTGCCCTGGTGGACGATGCCGGTCAGCTTGCCGGTCGCGGGCGGCGGCGTCGTCCCGCCACCACCGCCACCGCCGCCACCGCCGCCGCCGCAGGTCGCGCCGATCGCGAAGCCGCCGGCCGGCGACTTGTCCATGCGCGCGGCCGTCTGCGGGCCCCACACGCCGTCCTCGCCGATGCGGTCGTTGGCGTGGTTGCGGTTCCACAGCCGCTGGAACGCCTTGACCGCGAGCGGGCGGAGGTCGACGGCGCCGCTGCCGCCGTAGTCGAAGTGGACCGGGTCCGCCGAGCCGAACCACGCGAAGCTGTGGGCGGCGAGCTTCGAGCGCCACGACGAGTAGGCCGGCACGTCGATGGCGAGCCCCGACTCGTGGTTGCTGCGGCCCGGCTTCGCGGCGAGGCTGACCACGCCGGTGCACCGGCCGTGCTGATACCAGTAGTAGAGGATGTACTGCTGCGCGGTCGAGCGGGTCGCCGAGCTGATCGACATCGAGCCGTTCGCCACCGTCGAGCGCAGCGCGCCGGCGGCGCCCACGTTGAGCCGCGACAGCACGCCGGAGCCGAGCGACACGCCGGGGATGTGCGCGATCGACGACAGCGTGCCGGGCCGCATGCACTCGACCTCGGAGAGGAGCTGCTCCGACAGCGCGAGCGCGCCGGAGGTGCTGCACGCGGTGCGCGCGATCGCGCCGACGGTGGTGCCCGCCGAGAAGACGAAGCGATCGGGCAGGTCCGGGTTCGAGAGGAGGACGTTCTGGTCGCCGTCGTAGGCCGGGTCGTAGCCGGGCGCGTCCGGCTCGTCGGAGACCGCGCCGGCGCCGTCGACGCCGTCGACGCTGACGTCGGTGGCGCAGGCGGCGATGGTGGAGGCCACGAGCAGCGAGGCGAGCAGCGAGGCGACGACGACGACGGGCGAGCGAGCGGAC
Organism: Kofleriaceae bacterium; assembly: GCA_035546475.1. GTDB lineage: Bacteria > Myxococcota_A > Polyangia > Haliangiales > Haliangiaceae > UBA2376. The sequence goes on along the minus strand of DASZXE010000408.1, from coordinate 7,781 downwards.
ATCGCGGCTCGTCCTCGCAAGCGAGGTGCCAGCGTGCAACTGCGCGGCGCGACTCGCGTGATCGTCGCGCCTGCAACCGATCGTCGGCGATCGTCGCCCACGCCGGTGGGCAGCGGCGGCCGTGGTAGCCACCTGCCGTGCGCAGCGCCGCGCGCGGGCCGGCGCTCAGGTCGTCGACAGCGTCACGAGCAGCCCGCCGTTCAGCCGGACCGAGCGCGCCATCGTCGAGCCGTGACCCTCGAAGCCGCGGCTCGGATAGACGTCGCCGGTGATCGTCACCCGCTCGTCGTCGACCGGCACCGCGGTCACGTCGGGCGCGACGACCTCGAGCGCGGCGCGCGGCAGGGTCAGCGGGCCCGCGGGCAGCGGCGGCCCGAGCACGGCGGCGACGTCCTTCCACGTCGGCAGCCCGTCGTCGGAGTCGCCGACCGGCAGCCACATCACGACCTCGAGGCGCGTCTTGCCCGGGCGCGCACCGCGCTCGGACAGCGGGCACGCGGCCCAGCGGCCGACCTTGAACAGCCGCGGCCGACGGATCGAGCGCGGCAGGGTCTCCAGCGGATCGGGACCACGCACGAGCATCAGCGTGTTCCTCCCACCCGGGGACGATTCCAGCGAGAACAGCGACACGGTACTGCCTGCATCTTCGCTGTAGTACGACCGGATCCTCGGAATGTTTCCCCCCTGCGCTGATCGACCGCGCTTCGGTCCACTGGTCCGACGACCGTCGAGGCGCGAGGCCCGACCGCGACGGACGGCGCGCGGACCTGTACAGGTGACGCGCGCTCGGCGAGGATCGACGCGCGGGGGAGGTGCGGTGGCCTCCGGGCCGCCGGCCTGCCCGCCGACCCACGCAGCGCCCGCGAGGACCCGTGCTCGACCCTGCTGCTCTCCGACGATCGCGGAGCCGATCCTGGCTCGTCGTGCTGACGACCCTCGCGCTCGCCGGCGCGTGCGACACGGCCGACGATCGGCCGGCGAGCTGGTCGTACATCTACACGGCGATCGTCGAGCCGAGCTGCGCGACCGCGGGCTGTCACTCGCAGCACGGCGCCGAGGCCGGCATCGATCTGTCGACGAGGACCGGCGCGTACACGATCCTCACCGGCCGGCGCTGCGGCGAGCCGCCTCGTCCGACCGACCCGCCCGGCAACTACGTCTTCCCGAGCTCGCCCGAGCGCTCGAAGCTCATGTACCTGCTGCGCGGCGAGGACGTCGGCGTGATGCCGCCCGATCAGCCGCTGCCGGCGGTGGAGATCGAGCTCGTCGAGCGCTGGATCCTGGAGGGCGCGTCGTGCGACTGACGCGCCTCGCGCTCGCGGCCGTCGCGCTGGCCGTCCTGCTGGGCGGCGTGCGCCGCGCCGCCGCCTACCCGCAGTTCCAGCTCTCGACCGGCAACGATCGCTGCAGCGCGTGCCACGACGCGCCGTCGGGCGGCGGGCTGCTCAACGACTTCGGCCGCAGCGAGGCCGGCGACACGATCTCGCGCGGCGGCGACGGCGCGTTCCTCCACGGCCTGTGGGAGCCCCCGCGCTGGCTGCAGCTCGGCGGCGACCTCCGCGGTGCGACCGGCCTGTCGTACACGGAGCCGCGGCGCGACACGTTCCTCTTCCCGATGCAGGTCGACCTCTACGTGCGGGCGGGGACCGACACGCTGTCGCTCCACGTCACCGGCGGCCTGCGCGGCGTCGCGCGCGACCCGGCGCCGCCGTTCACCGATCGCCTGGTCTCGCGCGAGCACTACGTGATGTGGCGGCCGGCGCTCGGCACCTACGTGCGCGCGGGCCGCTTCTTCCCGGTGTTCGGGCTGCGCTCGCAGGACCACACCGCGTACGTGCGGCGCTACCTCGGCTTCGATCTGCTCGAGGAGCCGTACGGCCTCGCCGCCGGCCGCGCGGGCGCGCACTGGGAGGCGCACGCGTCGATCTTCGTCCCGTCGCCGATCCGCTCGCAGAGCGCGGGCGTGCGGGCCAGCGGCGGCGTGCTCTACGTCGAGCGGCGCCTCCTCGACGACCGGGTCGCGCTCGCGGGCCAGGCGCGGCTCGCGCTCGGCCCCGACGACAGCCGGTTCCTCGTCGGCGGCGTCGGCAAGCGCTGGTTCGAGGGCGCCGGCGTGATGCTGATGGGCGAGGTCGACCTCCAGCGCCAGGACTTCGACGCGAGCCGCGCGCCGACCCGCTACCAGCTCGCCTGCTACCTGGGCGCGACGAAGGACGTCGTCCACGGCGTGCAGGCCGGCGTCGCGCTGCAGCGCTGGCAGCCGGACCTGACGCTGCGCTCGTCGCGCGACGCGTTCGAGGTCGACCTCCAGTACTTCCCGCGCGCGCACCTCGAGCTGCACCTGCTGGCCCGGGCGTCGGGCGCCGGCAACGACCTCGACGACCCGACGCTGCTCACCTTGCTCCAGCTCCACTACTACCTGTGAGGTGGACCGTGCCTGCATCGATCGCGATCTCTGCCGGCGCGCTGGCGGCCGCCGGGCTCGTCGGGGCCGCGGCCGGTTGCGAGCCGAGCGCGCCCGCGAACCCGAGCTGGCAGGTCGACGTGATGCCGATCCTGGCCGCGCGCTGCGTGCGCTGCCACGGCTATCCGAACCTGGAGGGCGCCCCGCACGACCTGCGGTTCGACAGCTACGACGACGTCCAGGTCGAGGCGCCGCCGGCCCGCAAGTGGCAAGGCGCCGGCCTCGCCGCGTTCGACATCGAGGGCCGCATCCAGGCGAAGGAGCGGCCGATGCCGCCGCGGTTCGGCCTCGATCCGTGGGAGCTCGACACGCTGCTCGCGTGGACGTCGCAGGGGACGGTGCAGGTGCCGCCGCCGCGCGGCGCGCCGCGGCCCGACAACCAGCCGCCGGTGCTCGCGCTGCAGGAGCTCGGCCGCGACGCGACGACGGTGACGCTCGCGTACGACCTGCACGATCCCGACGGCGATCTGGTCGTCGGCCAGCTCTGCGAGGAGGACGGCGACACCTGCGTGTTCGTCGCGCCGCTGCAGTCGGGGCACGGCGAGGTGCGGCTCGACACCACCACGTTCACGCCGCCCGTCACGCTGCGGGCGAAGCTCGACGACGGCGCCGGCGAGCTCGACCAGGCCGCGGGCCTGGTGGAGGCGCCGTGAAGGCCGCGCTCGCGCTCGCCGCCGCCGCCGGTGCGCTCGCCGCGTGCGGCGAGGCGGCCGACGTCCCGCCGCTCGGCGACTACACGCAGTGGCACCGCCACGACCTCCGCGGGCCGACGCCCGGCCACGGCGACGACACCTACCGGATCGTCTACGTGAACGACGCGGCGGCGGAGGATCCGTCGAACAGCGGCGCCTTCGCCGACGGCGCGACGCTGGTCAAGGAGGTCCACGACGACGACGACGGCCAGCCCGGCGCGCTCCGCGAGCTCGCCATCATGCGGCGCCTCGGCCCGCCGCCGCCGACGCTCACCGGCACCGGCGGCTGGGTCTTCACGCTCGCCGACGACCCCGGCGAGCCGGCCAGCGGCGAGACGCGCCACGACAGTTGCTGGTCGAGCTGCCACGTCGCCGCGCCGTACCTCGGCGTGTGGGGCAACTACGACCAGCCCGGCCCGTAGCTACTCGGCGAGCGGGATCGGCGGCGCGGCGGCGGCCGGCGGCGCGGGCACGCCGAGCAGGCCCGCGATCGTCGGCGCGAGCTGCAGCGTCGACACCTCGGCGCCGCGCGTGCCGCCGTGGACGCCGGGCGCGACGATCAGGATCGGCACCTCGCGGTCGTCGCGGTGGACGGTGCCGTGGGTGACGGTGTCGGGGCTCGCCGCCTTCACGACCGCGGTGCCGTCGGCGGGCGAGTAGATCACCTCGCCGGCGCGCTCCGCGTCGATCGACAGGCAGAACGCGCGCGCGTCGCCCTCGCGCGCGTCGCAGCCGCCGGCGAGCGACGCGGTCGGCCACGCGCCGTCGAGCCCGGGCATGTGCGCGAGCGCCTCCGCGATCGCGTCGATCAGCTTCGCGCGCGTCTCCGGCGGCAGCGTCGCCGCCCGCGCGTCGAGGTACGCGTACGGCGGGCGGGTCGCCGACACCCACGGGCCGGGGCCGGCGACCGAGGCCGCCGCCTGCTCGGCGACCGCGTCGATGCCCTCGAAGGTGAGCCGCGCGCCCGGCAGCCCCCCGGCGCGCCGGCGCTCGGGGCTCGACGGGCCGCCGTGATCCGACGTCAGGATCATCGCCCAGCCGCCGCGCCCGGCCTTCGCGTCGAGCGCGCCGATCAGGTCGTCGAGGTCGTGATCGAGGCGCAGGAAGGTGTCCCACGCCTCCCACGAGTCGGGGCCGAACGCGTGGAGGATGTAGTCGTGGGCCGACAGGCTGACGACGAGGTAGTCGGGCGCGTCGTCGTCGAGGTCGAGGTCGCGCAGCGCGGCGAGGGCGCCGTCGATCACGAGCCGGTCGCCGTCGGGCGTCACCTCCTCGGCCTCCGCCGCCGACGGCGTGGTGAACGTCGCGTGCGGGAAGCTCGCGGTCCAGCCGGTGATCGCCAGCTCCGGCGCGTCGTCGGGGCCGCCCGACCACGCGGCCAGCCAGCCGGCCGGCAGCGCGGGCAGCCACACCGAGCGGACGCGGCCGGCCATGACCTCCGGATCGGCGAGCGCGCCGAGCCAGGGCGGGGCCTTGCCGCCGCGGCCGATCATCGCCGGCCGGTGCGGGTCGTACCAGACCGGCTCGCCGGCGTGACCGAGCGACAGGATCGCGCTGCGGTCCTTGAGCGCGACCGCGATCGCGCGCGACGCCGGCCGGGCGCGCGTGAGCACGTCGGCGACGCCGTCGACGCGCAGCCGGGCGGCCTGCGCCTCGCCCGGCGGATCCTCGACCGCCTTGACCTCGCGGCCGGCGGCGCGGTCCCACCATTCGTTGCCGATGATGCCGGTGACCGCGGGCGGCGCGCCGGTGCCCATCGCCGCGTGGCCGGGCGCGGTCGCCGACGTCGCGTACGGCAGGTGGCCGACGAGGCGCTCGCCGCGCCGCGCCAGCTCGGCGAAGCCGCCGGTGGCGAACGGCAGCTTGCGCTCGAACGCGGCCTCGCCGAGCTGATCGACGACGACCAGCACGACGACGCGGGGCGCGCCGCCGGACGTCGCCTGCGCGGGCGCCGGTGCCGGCTCTGCCGCCGGCCGCCCGCAGGCGCCGACGACGGCGATCAGCAGCGACAGCGCGCTCGGCCTGGCGAAGGACATCGTGCCGGCGGAGCCTACCGCGGCCCGCGGCCCCGGGCACCCGGGCGCCCCGCGCGCGCGCCGCCTGACGGATCCGCGCGTCGCCACGTGTTGCCGGCCATGGAGCGAGCTCCCCGCCGCGCCGCGGTCCTCGTGTGCGCGCACGCCACCCCTCACGCCAGGCTGCGCTGGTAGCTTCGACCCGCGATGGGGCACCCGAGCATCGACGACATCGTCGCCGGGCTGTGCGACGAGCACCTCGCACGGTGCGACACGTGTCGGCGTCTCGCCCTCGTCGCCGACGCCACCGCGCCGCCGCCGCGCGCCGCCGATCCCGCCGACGACCTCGACCGCCTGCCGCCGGTCGAGGGCGGCCTCTACACCGACTGGGAGCCGCTCGCCGACGCCCGCGGCGGCATGGGGCGCATCTCCCGCGCGCGCGACCGCCGCCTCGGCCGCCACGTCGCCATCAAGCAGCTCGCCGATCACCTCGGCGAGGGCGAGCGCGCCGTGCTCGTGCGCCGCTTCGAGCGCGAGGCGCGGCTGACCGCGCGGCTGCAGCACCCGTCGATCGTCGGCATCTACGAGGCCGGCCGCTTCGAGGACGGCGAGCCGTTCTACGCGATGCCGCTCCTGCGCGGCGCCTCGCTCGGCGTCGAGATCGGCAAGCGGCGGACGCTCGGCGAGCGGCTCGGCCTCCTGCCGCACCTGGTCGCCGTCGCGGACGCGGTCGCCTACGCGCACGACGAGGGGATCGTCCACCGCGACATCAAGCCGGACAACATCGTCGTCGGCTCGTTCGGCGAGACGGTGCTCATCGACTGGGGCCTCGCCAAGGACCTGCGCGAGGCCGGCGCCGGCGACGACGGCGCCTACCGCTCGCTGCCGCGCGACGGCCTGACCCAGCTCGGCGTCGGCACCGCGCACTACATGCCGCCCGAGCAGGCGCGCGGCGAGGAGCCGGACGTCCGCGCCGATGTCTACGCGCTCGGCGCGACGCTCTACCACACGCTGGCCGGCGTCCAGCCGTACGCCGACCGGCGCGCCGACGCGGTCCGCAAGGCGATCGTCGACGAGCGGCCGCCGCGCCCGCTGGCCGAGCTGGCGCCCGACTGCCCGCGCGAGCTGTGCGACATCGTCGGCCGCGCCATGGCCGGCGACAAGGCGGTGCGGTTCGCCAGCGCGCGCGCGCTCGCCGACGAGCTGCGCCGGTTCCAGACCGGCCAGCTCCTGACGTCGCGGCGCTACACGTTCGGCGAGCTGGTCCGCCACTTCGCGCGCCGCCACCGGACCGCGCTGCGGGTGTCGGCGATCGCGGCCGGCCTGGTGCTCGCGATCGTCGTCGTCGCGTTCGTGCGCATCGCCCGCGAGCGCGACCGCGCCGAGCGGGCGCAGGTGCGCGCCGAGCGCGAGCTGCGGCGGGCGCAGGGCATCGTCGCCAGCCGCACCGCCGCCGATCCGGCGCACCGGCTCGACGCGATCCTGCTCGGGCTCGGCGCGGTCGGCCCCGACCTCCGCGCCCACCGGCCCGTCGAGCCGGAGGCGTTCCAGGGCCTGCTCGACGCGCTGACGGTCGGCCCGCCGCTCGTCCCGCTCGAGCACGACGGCGTCATCAAGCACGTCGCGCGGACCGGCGACCGGCTGCTCGGCGTCGACGACGCCCGCGCGATCGACGTCTGGGACGCGACCAGCGGCCGCCGGCTCGCCCGCTGGCCGTCGGCGCTGCCGCAACCCGAGGTGCCGGCGCCGTCGCCCGACGGCGCGCACGTGGTCGTGTGCGGCTTCGATCCGCTCGGCGAGGTCTTCGACCTGGCGACCGGCGCGCACCGCACGTTCGAGGCGAAGGCGAACCTCGAGGGCTGCGGCTTCCTGCCCGACGGCCGGCTGATCACCGCCGGCGACGAGGTGGTCGTCCGGGATCCGGACACCCTGGCGGTCGCCGAGCGGTTCGCGCTGCCGCGGCCCGCGCAGGGCATGGCGCTGGCGCCGTCGGGGCAGGTGGCGGTGACCGCGCTCGGCGGCACGCTGTGGCTGTGGCGGCCCGGCGGCGCGCCGCGCGTGATCGCGACCGGCCTGCCGCTCGGCGCGCCGCTGGCGTTCTCGCCCGACGAGCGGACGCTGTACCAGACTGGCGCCGACCAGGTCGTGCGCGCGTTCGACGTCGCGCGGCCGGACGCGCCGCCGGCCGTGCTCTACCAGGACACCCGCACCCGGCTGATCGGCGTCGAGCCGAGTGCCGACGGCCGGCAGCTCGGCGTCGGCACCATCGACGTCGACGGCGACCGCCACTCGCTCGTGCTGGCGGCGGCGGCGCCCGGCGCGGCGCCGGCGGAGATCGACGGCGTCATCCTGGCGTGGCGGCGCGAGCCGGGGTGGGCGCTCGTCGATCGCGACGGGCCGCTCGCGCTCGTCGACGCCGACCGCGGCGGCACCGTGCTCGACCTCCGCGCGCACGCGAAGGAAACCGCGTCGCTCCTCGACGGCGACCGGCTGATCTCCGCCGGCGTCGACGGGCCGGCCTACCTGTGGGACCTGACCGGCGGCGCGGACGGCGGGCTCCTGCTCGGCCACACCGGCGAGATCGTCGCGCTCGCGGTGCGCGGCGACCAG
>DASZXE010000407.1:0-8225 GCA_035546475.1 Kofleriaceae bacterium | reverse complement strand
TGCCGGCGCGGGCGCTCGCGAGGCGGAGCCGCACGCCCGGCGGATCGACCGCGGACCGCGGCGGTCGCGGCGGCCGTCGAGGCCGGTTCCGGCGCCCCCTTCCCTGCCTCCGCCGGCCTCCCCGCCAGCCGGTCGAGCCCGGTCGGGGGGCGTGGTATACCGCGCCGCCATGGCCCGTACCCCGTCCGTTCGCGCTCGATCCCCGCGCCGCGCCGCGTTCGCGCTCGCCCTCCTCTCCGCCGCCGCCGGCTGCCAGCGCGTCGACAAGGGCAAGGAGAGCAAGGCGCCGCCGCCGACCAACCCGGGCGCGAAGACCGGCTCGGGCGCGGGCACCGGCTCGTCGGCGCCCGACACCACGCCGCCGATCGACATCGACAGCAAGGACATCCTCGCGCGCACCGACGTCGCGCCGTCGGTCGACGTCAAGCACGTCCTCATCGGCTGGAAGGGCCTCGGCCGCAGCCAGAGCCAGCGCACGAACGCGGAGGCCGCGAAGCTGGCGCAGGACATCGCGTCCCAGCTCAAGGCCGATCCCACGAAGATCGACGCGCTGATGAAGCAGTACTCGGAGGACCCGGGCTCGGCGAAGATCGGCCGCACCTACACGATCACGCCCGACGCCGGCTTCGTCGAGCCGTTCAAGAAGATGGGCCTGCGGCTCAAGGTGAACGAGGTCGGCATCGTGAGGACCGACTTCGGCTACCACGTGATGCTCCGCGTGACGCCGCCGCCGCCGGACCCGCTCGAGTCGGCGGACATCCTCGCGCGGCCGGCCGGCAAGGACGTCGTCTACGTCCAGCACATCCTGATCGGGTGGAAGGACACGCCGATGGCGGCGGCCGGCGCGGCCGATCCGCGCGCGATGGCCCGCACCAAGGCCGACGCCGACAAGCTCGCGGAGGACGTGCTCGCGAAGGCGCGCGGCGGCGCCGACATGAAGGACCTGATGAAGCAGTACTCGGAGGACCCGGGCTCGAAGGACGACGGCCGCGCCTACCCGGTGCAGCCGGGGCCGAGCTCGGTGCCGGGCTTCACCAACCTGTCGACGCGCCTGAACATGGGCGAGGTCGGCCTGGTGAAGACCGACCTCGGCTGGCACGTCGTGAAGCGCGTCGAGGCGCCGCCGCCCCCTCCCCCGCCGGCGCCGGATCCGCTCGACAGCACCGACATCCTCAAGCGCCAGCCGGTGACCGACAAGGCGAAGGTGAAGCACATCCTCCTCGGCTGGAGCGAGGTCCACGCCGACGACGACCGCGGCAAGAAGCGCACGCGCGCCGAGCTCGAGGCGCTCGTCAAGAAGACGGTCGCCGACCTGAAGAAGGGCGCGAAGATCGAGCCGCTGATGAAGGAGCTGTCGGAGGACCCGGGCTCGGCCGCGAGCGGCGGCGACTACGAGGTCACGCCCGACGCCGGCCTGGTGCCGCCGTTCAAGAACCTGTCGCTGCGCCTCAAGGTCGGCGAGGTCGGCGTCGTCAAGTCGCAGTTCGGCATCCACATCATCCAGCGCACCGAGTAGGCGCCGCACGCCGCCGGCGCCGCGCAGGCGCCGCGGGTCACCGGAAGAGGCTGTCGAGGGTCACGACCTGCGAGACGAGGCCGCGCGCGTGCTCGTTGTCGCGCACGCCGTAGGTGGTGACCAGCGTGACGAAGAGCGCCTTGCGCGTCCGCGTGACCGCGCGGAAGACGTCGCGCTTGCGGGCAAGCTCGCGCGCGCAGGCCTTGTCGACGACGAACTCGGCCTCGCAGAACTTGATCTCGCAGAGGTTCACGCTGCGGTCGCTGCGATCGATGACGAGATCGATCTGCGCGCCGTCGGTCCGCGCGCCGGCCGGCTGGTGCCAGGAGCCCTCGACGGTCTCGACGCCCGCGATGCCGAGCGCACGCTTGATCGCCGGCACGTGCTTCAGGCAGGTGGCCTCGAACGCAAGCCCCGCCCACGCCCGCCAGGCCGGCGTGCCTTGCTTGCGCATCCAGACCCCATCGCCCGCGGCGCGGTGCTGCTCGATCCAGGTCAGGTAGAACAGCGAGTACTCGTCGGCGAGCCAGTACAGCGCGTCGCGCCGGGCGCGGCCGAGCCGCGGCATCTGCATGATGAAGCCGGACTCCTCCAGTTCGTCGAGGACCTTGGTCGCCGCGCCGCCGGTTCCGAGCGAGGCGGCGGACAGCAGCGCCGCGCGCGTCAGTCCGCGGCGGCGCGACGCGAGGGCGCGGACCACCGCTTCGTGACGCTCGGCGCGCTCGAAGAGCGACGCGTACAAGTTCGAGAACTCGCCGCGGAGCAGCCCATCACGCGCGAAGCACAGCCGATCGATGTTCTGGGCGGCCGACTCGCCCGCGCGGACCTGGGCCAGGTAGTGCGGGATGCCACCCATCGCGATGTAGAGCTCGGTCGTCTGATACGGGCCGAGCTCGACGCCGCGGCTCCGCAGCAGCTCCGCCGTGTCGGCGAGCGAGAACGGCTCGACCCGGATGCGCCGGGTCACGCGATTGTGGAGACCGCCGCGGTCACGGACGATCTTCTGCAGCATCCAGGAGGCCGCCGAGCCGCACAGGACGATGACGAGCCTCGGCTGCTTGCTGGCCCACGTGTTCCAGAAGTGGCCGAACGCCGACAGGAACCCCGACCGACGCGACGCCAGCCAGGGCACCTCGTCGAAGAACACCACCTGCTTCTGCTTGCGCCGCCGCAGGCGAGGCGTCAGGTAGTCGGCGAGCTGCGCGAAGGCCCCGTGCCAGTTGCTCGGCGGGCGCAGGGGCGCCACCGCTCCGGTCGCGGCCGCCAGCACGGTGGCGAACTCCGCGAGCTGGGTCGACAGGTCACCGTCGTCGATGCCGACCAGCTCGAAGCAGATGGCCGGGCCGCACACCTCGCGGATGAGGAAGGTCTTGCCGACGCGCCGGCGGCCGTAGACGGCGACCAGCTCCGGCTCCGACGAGCGCTGGGCCTCGTCGAGGACACGGCGCTCGGGCTGACGGCCGACCAGCGCGGGCATCCGTCATATCTAGCCATATCTCGGCTCGCGGGCAAGGTTATGGCGACCTTTGGCCGAGCCATATCTCGCCATATCTCGTCATGCGATGGCAGTTATGGCTAGATATGGCGGGCGGCGCGACGACGATGCTCAGGGGGATGGCGTCTCGCACGGCTCGGCGAGGATGCGCGGGTCGGCGGCGGAGCCTTCGAGGCGGAGGTCGTGCAGGCCGTCGTCACCGGGCGCGCCGCCGGCGAGCACCAGGAGGGCGAAGAGCTGCGGGTCGCGGGCGCGGAGGGCCTCGGTGGGGCGGTAGGCGATGCAGCCGTCGACCCTCGAGTCGGCGGCGCCGCGGCCGAGGCTGACGTCGAGCGCGACCCGCAGCTCGAGATCGGGCGACGCGAACTTCCAGTCGGTGAGGCGCGCGTGGCCGTCGCCGAGCTCGACGTGCGCCTCGAGCCCGTCGAGCGAGAGGTGGCTGAAGGCGACGCCATCGGCGGCGAACGACCCACCGCCCGCCGACCGCAGGCGGCTCGCGTCATCGCCGAGCTGGCAGTGCTCCACGCAGCGGACCGCCAGGCGCCCCTGCGCGCGCTCCAGGTCCGGGTGCAGCCCATCGAGCGGGATGCGGACGTTCGCGCCGAGCTCGATCGTGCCGCTCGCCGGCAGCCCGCCGGTCCAGCGGTCGGCGTGCAGGTCGGCGAGCTCGAGCAGGTGGTGCACCGCGTGCAGCCGGACCGCATCGGGCCCGAGCTCGACGATGCTCGAGATCGGCCCGCGCGTGCGCGGCGGCCCGTCCGCCCCCTTCCCGCACGCCACCGTACCGAGGACGGCCGCACCGGCGACGAGCGAGAGCCTCCGTGGCATGCGGCGGGCATCGCACAGACCCCTCGCCGCCGCAACGGCGCGACGCGGCCCGCCCGTGCCGGCTGTCCCAGCGGGGCGGTGGGGGCTGTCCCTTCCGGCGCGGCGGGGCGCGGCGTATGAGGGGACATGGGACGCGCGCCGTTCGTCGGGATCCATGTGCGCAGCGACGCGAGGCGGATCGGCGCCGCGGAGCTGGTCGAGGCGGTCGTGCGCGAGCACGCGGCGGGGCGGCTGCCGGCGGGGAGCCGGTTGCCGCCGGTGCGGGTCCTCGAGCAGCAGTACGGGCTCAGCAAGAACACCGCGCAGGTGGCGTACGACGAGCTGGTGGCCCGCGGCGTCGCGGTGGCGCGCGAGCGCGAGGGCGTGTTCATCGCCGAGCCGCCGGCGGCCGCGCGCCGGGGCGACGACCTGCGCGGCGACCTGCGCGCCGACGTCGACGACGCCGCCGCGCCGCCGTTGCCGCAGCTCCGGCCGCCGCCGGTGATGGGCACCGGCGCGCCGCGGGGCGGGCTCGCGATGGGCAACGTCTTCATCGATCCGGACCTCTTGCCGGCGGAGCGGCTCGCCGAGTGCACGCGCGCCGTGCTGCGCCAGCCGGGGCTGGCGAACATCTACGACCCGCAGGGCTACCCACCGCTGCGGCGCGCGATCGCCGCGCGGCTGGCGGCGCGCGGCATCGACGTCGACGCCGACTCGATCATCGTGACGACCGGCTCGCAGCAGGCGCTCGACCTGGTCGCCCGTTCGCTCGAGATCCGCCGGGTCGCGATCGAGACGCCGGTCTACGCCTACGCGAAGCTGCTCTTCGAGTCGCTCGGCCTGCAGCTCACCGGGCTGCCGCTCGATCCGTTCGCCGGCCTCGACCTCGCCGCGTGGGACCGCGCGCTCGCCGCCGGGCGGCCCGGCCTGCTCTACGCGATCTCGTCGTTCCACAACCCGACCGGCTACTCGTACACGACCGGCGAGCTGATGGCGGTGCTCGAGCTGGCGCGCCGCCACCAGGTCGCCATCCTCGAGGACGACTGGGGCTCCGACATGCTGTCGGGCAGCGAGTACCGGCCGATGCTGCGGCTGCTCGGCGGCGAGCACGTGCTGTACGTGAACAGCTTCACGAAGAAGCTCTTGCCGTCGATGCGGGTCGGCTTCCTCGCGGCGCACCCGTCGCTGGTGCCGTCGCTGCTGGCGGCGAAGCGGCTGGCGACGCTCGGCAACGTGTGGCTGTCGGAGGCGGTGGTCGCCGAGTTCCTCGAGCGCGGCTACTACGACGGGCACCTGGCGGCGCTGCAGCAGGAGCTCGACGCGCGCTACCGGGCCTGCCTGGCCGCGCTCGACGAGCTGATGCCGCCGGGCGTGCGGTGGACGCGTCCGGGCGGCGGACCGACCCTGTGGCTCGAGGTGCCGCGCACCATCGACCTCGACGAGCTGGAGCGGCGGCTCGCGCGCCGCGAGGTGTGGATCGACAACCGGACCGCCGCGTTCCTCGGCGTGCCGCACCTGCACGGGTTCCGGATCGGCTTCGCCTGGCTGCCGAGCGAGCGGCTGCGCGGCGGCCTCGAGATCATCGCCGACACGCTGCGGGCGTTGCTGTAGCGCGGCGACGCCCGGCTGCGGTGCTACGGTTGCGCGAGGAGGTGCACGTGCCAGAGAACATCCAGGTCGGTCATCAGGTGTTCGTCTCCGACGGCGGCGAGGAGATCGGCGCCGTGCGCCAGGTCGGGCCCGGCGGCCGGGCGGAGCTCGTCGTCTGGGTCGAGAACGGCGGCGACTTCACGGTGCCGTTCGACGCCGTCGAGGCGGTGCACTCGCAGAAGGTCGTGCTGTCGTGCGCGAAGCTCAGCCCGGAGCTGCGGCGCGCGATCGGCCACGCGCACGACAAGGAAGTGCCGGGGCTCTAACGCCGCTCTGGCGCCCTGTAGCGCAGGAGCATCCGGGCGCGTGGTCAGTCGCGCCGCACCTGGCGCTCGTCACGCTCGTCGACCGCGTCCTTGTCCTCGTCTGCGTCCTCGTCCTCGTCCTCGGCGCGCTCGCGCGTCGCGACGGAGACCGGGGCGCCGTCGCCCTCGTCGCGCTCCTTCTGCACCTCGGTCTCGCCGGGGCCGTTGCCCGCGCCCGCGCCCTCGAACATGTCCTGCAGGCCGCCGCCGACCGGGTGCCGCACGGGCGCCCGATAGCCGCCCGCCGACCGCGTCGCCTCGCGCTCCTGCTCGTCGCGCTTCTGGTTCTGGTTCGCCATGATCGCTCTCCTGCAGCTCGAGAGTGCAGGCGTCATGCCGCCGGGAAGCTCGCGGTCCGCGCCTCGCCAACGGTGCCGCCTGCGGCCGCGCTCGTCGACGTCACACGTGGCGCCGGGGCACGTGCGACCGCGCGTCCACCGTCTCGCCGGTGACGCGTCCTCGTCGCCAGAATCGAAGCCAATCGAAGCCGGCCTGATAAGCTCCCCACGATGAGCGAGGGGCCTTACCGCAATGCGGGCGGCGAGTCGTGTCCACGCTGCCAGGGGCCGATGGAGCGGCCCGGCGGACTGCACCCGCGTGCGTGCGCGTCGGGCTGCGGCGAGTGGGCGCCGCCCGAGGTCGTCGCGGCGCTGTGGGGCGACATCATCTTCACCGCCACCGTCGCCAACCGCTGGTGGCGCGACGACGCGCGCGGCATCGACTGCCCCGCGTGCCGGCAGCCGATGAAGCCGATCGCCCACGACGGCTGGCGCGTCTACCGGTGCGCGCACCACGGCGCGTGGCTCGAGCCGGGCGTGCGCGCCCGCATCGAGCGCCACTTCGCCGCCGAGATCCAGCTCCACACCCAGGTGCGTGAGCTGACCGCGTCGGTGCGCAAGGGGGACGAGGCGACCATCACCGACCTCGTCCGCCGCCTGCTGGCGCTCGAGCACCAGGTGGAGCTGCTCAAGCGCCTCGTGCGCGGCTCGTAGCCGCGCGCTTCAGGCCAGGGCTACGACAGCGGCTTCGACCACGGCGCGTCGCCACCGGCGGCCGCCGAGCCGCTCGACGGCGGCGACATCGACGACGACGGCGGGGTGTCGAGCACGCGGTTGAGGAACAGCACGCCCTGCGCCGCCCACGCCGAGCAGTAGACCAGCGCGAGCGCCCACGCCTGGCGGCCGATGCCGATGTCGTGCTTCGACAGCAGCGACTCGAACACGAGGATGAGCGACACGAACCCGACGATGCCCGTCGACAGCAGGTTGTAGCCGGCCCACAGGCGATCCACGCCGGGGAACTGGATGTGGTTGGTGCGCTGCATCGCCAGGTTGTGGACGCCCCACACGATGAGCGACGGGATGAGGAGGCCGAACGCGACGCGGAAGAGGTCGCCGCGGCCCTCGTCGCCGAGATCGCGGCTCTTGCCGAGGATCGCGTAGAGGACGAGGAAGCCGCCCAGCAGCATCATCTGGAAGCCGATCTGCCGGAAGAACCCGAGGGCGAACTTGATGCCGAGCTGCGGATCCGGCAGGGGCTCGCGGTTCTGCCGCCAGCGCGCGATCACGTAGAGGATCGCGGGGATGAGGAGGCTGAAGATCGCGATCATGATCATGATCGGCGCCATCATCCCCATCATCATGAAGAGCGGCGAACGCATGCCGCCACCATCGAAGTCGTCCATCGTAGCCCCCTTGTTCGGTTGCGCCGAACCTAGCAGAGCGCGCCCGCGACTCGCTACTTCAGGAAGGAGAACTCGAGGGTCCGCTGCTCGTCGGCGTCGGCCCAGGTGACCTTGTCGACCTTCGGCTCGTGGCCCTTGAGGCGGACCTCGACGCGGGTGGGCGTCTCCGGCGACAGGTCGGTGACGGTGAGGCCGACGCCCGGCGCGGTGGTGCCCTCGAGGTGATCGTCGATCAGCACGTCGGCGCCGGCGATGTCGGTCTTGACCGTGAGCGTCACCGTGCGCGTCACCAGCGGCACGTTGACGTGGACGTCGCCGCCCTCGTCGGGGACGAGCACCGCGTCGTGGTAGGTCTTGTGGCCGGCGAGGCGAAGCTCGAGGTCGTGGCGGCGGCCCGGCGCGGTGTTGCGGAACACGGTCGGCGTCTGCTCCGGCAGGGCGAGGCCGTCGATGAGGACGGTGGCGCCCGCCGGGCTCGAGTCGATGATGATCGCGGCCTTCGGCGTGCCGGCGCCGCCGCCGCGGACGACGAGGACGATCGCGGCCGCGATGCCGAGCAGCACGACGACGACCAGCGCGATGCGCAGCACGACCGTCGAGCCCGACGGCCTGATCCGGTACTGCGCCGGCAGCTCGTCGAGCTCGACCGCCTGGAGCTGGCGCGAGATGCTCGGCAGCCCGGGCGGCGGGTACGCGGCGCCGGCGGCGGCCTGCGCGTAGGGGAAGATCGGCACCGCGCCGGGCTGCGGAGGCGCCTGCGGACCCGAG
>DASZXE010000406.1:0-2763 GCA_035546475.1 Kofleriaceae bacterium | reverse complement strand
CGGCGCCCGGCGGCGCGCTCGCCCGCGGCAGCTCGCCGAGGAGCAGCGCGCGCGCGTACGGGTTCGTGCGGTTCGGGTGGCGCGCGAAGCCGCGCGCGAGCCGCGCCCGCATCACGCGCCCGAGCCTCCGCGGCAGGAACGCGAGCAGCGGCGACGCGTAGACCGCGCGCAAGGCCGCCGGCGCGAAGACCGCGTCGAACGCGAGCGCGAGCCGCCGGGTGTCGAGCGCGCGCCACGCCTCGACCTGCGCGGCGACGTCGTCGAGCGCGAGGAACGCCCGCAGCCGCGCGCCGCTCCAGCCGACCAGCGGCGCCAGCCTTCGCGCGAGGCCCATCACCCGCTCGGCGCTGCCGTGGACCGCGGGCTCGCCGCGCAGCCGCGCGCCGGCGTAGGCGAGCTGATCGGCGTTGAGGTCGACGGCGACGACCTCGCGATCGACGGCCAGCTCGATCGCGGTGCAGCCGGCCGAGGCGATGCAGAAGACGCGGCCGCCGCGCGGGAACGCCGCCGCCTCGATCGCCGCGTCCTCGTACATGCGGCCGAACAGCACGCGCCGCGGGCCACGCCGCCCGTCGAGCCGGCCGCGCCGCCACGCCGCCAGCGGCGACGCTCCCCCGCCGCCGTCGCCGCGCTCGGTCACCGCGTCGCCGACACCCACGCCAGCACCAGGAACGCGAAGTTCTTCACGACCATGCCGGCCGGATCGTGGATGAGGTGGCGCGACCAGATGAGGCCGTTGGCGTTGAGCAGCACGAGCAGGATCGTCTGCGCGATCGCGCACGCGACCGGCGCGAGGCCGCTCAGCACCCACAGGCCCATGCCGACCTCGACGGTGCCGAGCGCCTTGAGGAACAGCGCGCCGTACTTCGGCCCCCAGTGCGGGACCTCCTGGACGACGCGGAGCTGGTTCGGATCGCCTCCGAGCAGCTTGCACCACAGCCCCTCGTACAGCCACACGCCGGCGACCGCGCCGCGGAGCAGCATCCTCGGCACCAGCATCAGCGCACCTCGATCGCGCGCCGCATCGCGCGCAGGATGTGGCGGTGGAACGAGTGGCAGACCGCGCGCTCGAGCGGCCGCCACACGAAGCGCGGCCGCTTCGGGCTCGTGTAGCGGGTCGTGATGCGCAGGCTGGCGCGGCCTCCGCCGAGCTCCTCGATCGCGTACTCGCCGCCCGACAGCCGCATGCCGCCGCCGACGACGAGCGCCTGCTCGGCGACCTCGAAGGCGTAGCGGCGCGGCGCGTCGATGTGGGTGACCCGCTTGATCAGGTGGCCGCCCTCGTAGACGCAGCGCGCCTCGTCGCCGACGTCCTTCTTCTTGCCGATCGTCTCGATCGGCACCGGCAGCAGCAGGCGCAGGTGCCAGGGCGGCCGCTCGTCGATCTGCTCGTAGAACAGCAGTCGATCCCAGATCGCCTGTGCGCTGGCCTTGATGCTGATTGCCGTGGAGACGACGGCAGTCGCGGGACTGGCCTGCACCAGCTCGCGCGCCGTGGGCCCGACCGCCTCGGCTCCGGTGGGTTGCGACATCGCACGCATCATATCGCGTGTGCGCCGCGCCACCCGGCGACGGCGGCGTGCAAGTGGCGATCATGCGAGGGTGCGGCAATCAGCCCGAGGGTGCGCGGGTGCGCCGCAGTCGCGAACAGCCACGCCAGGTGACGGGCGCGTGACGAGGTCGGCAGATCGTGCGGCGCCGACGGCGCGGCGAGCCCGCGCGCCGCGCGCCGGCCGAGCTCGCCGTAGACGCGGCCGAGCAGGATGACGCCGTGGCGGTAGCGGAGCGGCACGACCGCCGCGCCCTCCAGCGCGCTGCGGTAGTAGCGATCGGCGAGGTCGGCCAGGCCCTCGAGCACCGGCCGGCGCCGCGCCGGCGAGGAAGGCGGCGACCAGCGGGCGGCGCTCGGCGCGGCCGGCGACCTCGTCGCGCCAGCGGGTGAGCGCGGCGCGGGCGAGGGCCGGGCTGGCGGCCTCGTCGACGTCGTCGTCGAGCCGGCGGCAGAAGCAGTAGAGCAGCGAGACGTCGTCGCGCGACGGCTGCGGGATCAAGTCCGGGATCAGCCAGAAGCTGCGCGCGACCTGCACGAACTCGCGGCGGCAGGCGGCGACGGTGTCGGCCCACGGCGCGTAGCCGTCCCAGCTCGCGGCGGTCACCGCGCCGCCCGGGTGAGCGCGGCGAGGCGCTCGAGCGTGGTCGCCGCCGGGCTGGCGTCGCCGTCGGGCTGGCGGAGGAACTCCTGCACGGCCGGCTGGCGGGCGACCGCCTCGTCGAGCGCGCGGTCGGCGCCCGGCTTGTACGCGCCGACCGCGATGAGGTCGCGGCGCTCGTCGTAGGTCGCGAGCCAGCGCCGCACGGCGGCGGCCGCGGCGCGCTGGTCGGGCGTCGCCAGCCGCTCGAAGACGCGCGACACGCTGCCGACGACGTCGATCGGCGGGAAGTGGCCGCGCCCGGCGAGGCGGCGATCGAGGACGACGTGGCCGTCGAGGAGGCCGCGCACCTCGTCGGCGATCGGCTCGTCGAGGTCGCCGCCGGCGACCAGGACGGCGTAGACCGCGGTGATCGAGCCGCGCGGCGCGGTGCCGGCGCGCTCGACGAGGCGGGGCAAGAGCGCGAAGACGCTGGGCGGGTAGCCGTGGCGCGCGGGCGGCTCGCCGGCGGCGAGGCCGACCTCGCGCTGCGCCCGCGCGACGCGCGTGATCGAGTCCATCAGCAAGAGGACGTCGGCGCCGTGGCGGTCGCGGAAGTGCTCGGCGGCGGCGG
>DASZXE010000405.1:0-1518 GCA_035546475.1 Kofleriaceae bacterium | reverse complement strand
CGAGGGGCCGACGGTGATGCTCGGCGACACCGAGTACCACCCGGTCTGCTGGCGGCACTACGACGAGGCGGTGCGCGCGGCCGAGCAGCCGGCGGCGGCCGGGGCGAGCGCGTGAGGCCAGGCGCGCTCGTCGTCGCGCTCGTCGTCGCGGCCGCGGCCGCGGGCGGTGGGTGCCACAAGAAGCGGCACGCGGCGGCGAAGGTGGCGGACGCCGGCGCTGCGCCGACGGTGGCCGGCGGCGCCGCGCCCGACGGGCATTCGACGCCGGCCGTGCAGCCGACGCGGGTGCCGGCGTGCGATCGCTACCAGGCGGTGCTCATCGCGGCGCTCGCGTGCCCGCAGCTCGCCGACAACCGCGCGGCGCTGCAGGCCAACCTCGACACGCTGCAGCGGAACTTCGCCGCGTGGCCGACGCTGCCCGACGATCAGCGCAAGGCGACGATGGACGCGGCGGCGTCGCAGTGCCAGGGCGGCGTCGACGGCGTCACCAGCGCGATGACGAGCGCCGGCTGCCCGCGTTAGCGAGCGCTCGACCGTCGACTCGGTGTCCGGGTCCTGGCGGAGCGCGCGGCTGCAGGCCAGGAGCGCGAGCGGGGGCGAGCGGGCTCCCACGCCCCGGGCGTGTGCGGCGAGCGTCAGGGCGACCGCGAGACGACCGAGACGATCGCCTCGTCGGGGCGGAGCGCGAGCGGGCCGGGATCGCCGAGGACGACGAGGGCGAGGCCGCGCAGCCAGGCCTCGAGGCGCGCGGTGGCGAGCTCGCGGCCGAGGCCGCCGGTCCAGAGGGCGACCTGACCGAGCTCGCCGGCGAGCTGCGAGGCGTGGTCGCGCGCGGCGCCCGGGCCGTCGCCGAGGAGCTTGCCCTGCCCGGCCTCGGGCGCGCGGCGGCGGGCGTCGCCGACCAGCTCGACGCCGCCGGGGGCGCGCTCGTCGAGGAAGTCGCCGGCCGCCGCCGACAGGCAGGCGCGGCCGTGTCGCCACTCGACGAGGCCGTGGGCGCCGAGCGAGCCGGCGCCGAGCGCCTCCGGCCAGGCGCCCGCGTCCGCGGCGATCGCGGCGAGCCGCGCGGTCGACACGCCGTGCGCTCCGCCGCCGAGGAGCCAGCGGCCGTAGAGCGTCGCGAGGATCGGCCACGCCGCCGCCGTGAGGCCGAGCCGCAGGTGGAGGCCGCGCAACGCCGAGCCGTCGAGGGTCGGCGCCGGCGAAGGGCTCCCGGCCCGCACCCACGCCACCAGCTCGTCGCGCCAGCCTCGCGGCACGACGCTCGGCGACGGAGCCGGCCGCGCGCGCGGCGCCCGCTCCGCCGGCGGCGTCGCGAAGGAGCCCGACGGAGACGCCGGTGCAGCCGGGCTCGTCAGCGCGGGCGCGCTCGGTCCGTCGACGTCGAGCTCGCCGACGCTCGCCGTTCGCTCGGGATCGCCGCTCGCCGTTCGCTCGGGATGAGCCGGGGCGTGGGACGCTCTCGCGACGGCGGCGACTGGCGGCATCGGGCCCGCGCTCGCGGCGGCGACCGGCGGC
>DASZXE010000404.1:0-10186 GCA_035546475.1 Kofleriaceae bacterium | reverse complement strand
CCGCCGCCGCCGAGCCCGCGCCGCCGCCGGACGTCACCGGCAGCGACGCCTCGCTCTTCGCGCCGCTCACCCCGGGCGAGATCGCGGACGCCGTGCGCACGCTCACCGAGGATCGCCGCGTCGCCGCGATGGCGAAGGTCGGCCGCTACCGCGTGATCGCGACCGAGCCGCTCGTCGTCAAGCCGCCGCACTGGATCAACGGCCACCGCCTCGCGCGCGTCGTCGTCTACGACTACGCCGCCGACCGCTCGGTCGATGCGTGCGTCGATCTCGACGCCGGCGTGGTCGCGCACCTCGACATCAACAAGGCGCAGCCGATGCTCTCGCCGGAGGAGGAGTCGGAGGCCATCTCGGTCGCCACCCTCGACGAGCGGGTGCGCGAGAAGCTGACGCTCGGCGAGGGCGCGCTGTGCGCGATGCACTACTGGGGCCTCGACGCGACCGATCCGGCCTACGCGCGCCGCTCGGCGGCGGTGCTGTTCGGCCAGCCCGGCGGCCACCCGTCGCTGGTCGCCGTGGTCGACCTCATCGACAACCAGGTGACCGCGGTCGTCCCCGCGGCCCAGTGGTGAACGGAGCGCGCATGAGCAACGTCATCGCCGAGGCCAACTGGAAGTTCCACTGGCGGCTCACCGAGTCGGCCGGGATCATGATCTACCTGGCCGAGTACCGCGGGCGGCGCGTCCTGTGGGAGGGCTCGCTGCCGTACGTCACCGTCGATCACCAGCGCGACGTCATGGAGGCCCCGGAGACGGCGCCGCGGCCGCGCGGGCCGTGGTGGGTGCCGCTCGGCTGCCGCACGCTCGCCGGCAACGTGCGCGTGCAGCCGTTCCGCGGCGGCGTCGAGCTGACCGCCAACTTCACGGCGGGGCCGTACCACTACATGCAGCTCTGGCGCTTCCACGACGACGGCCGGCTGGCGCCGTGGCTGACGATCCACGGCTCGGGGCTGCACGACCGCCACACCTACCACCCGCACTGGCGGTTCGACTTCGACCTCGACGGCGCCGGCCACGACGCGGTCGAGGCGTACACCGAGGGCGGCTGGCAGCGCCTCGCGGAGGAGGGCTGGTTCCCGCACACCGGCGAGGCCGACGAGAACGGCTTCGTCTGGCGGCAGCTCGACTTCGGGACCGGCAGCTCGGTGAACCTGCGGCCGCACACGTGGGACGACGCGGAGCTGTTCGCGGTGCGCTACCACGACGGTGAGTGGGCGCCGTTCTCGCCGCGCAGCGAGGCCGGCGCCGCGCCGTTCCCGGCGGCGTACGTCGGCGCCGAGCCGCTCGACGACCAGGACGTCGCGCTCTGGTACGTCGCCCACGTGCCGTACGACCAGGCCTTCCCGTACACGGCCGGTCCCTGGATCAAGCTCGAGGGCTTCGGCGGCGCGGCGGGAGGCTGACCGTGACGAGGGGGCAGCCGCTGGCGGCCGGCTACGATCCACCGCCGACCGAGCTGGTCGTCGGCGGGCGCCAGCAGCTCGGCCGCTTCCACGGGCCGCCGCCCCGCGCGAACCTGCTCGACGCGAAGGTCGGCCACTGGCCGCGCCTCGTCCGCTCGATGCGGCTCAAGCAGTGGCAGGCGATGCAGCTCCAGACGCCGCGGCTGTTCGTCAACCTGGCGCTCTTCGACGTCCGGCTGATGGGCCTGCGCCAGGCGAAGGTCTACGACCGCGAGCGGCACGTGAAGCACCTGCACGAGCGCAAGCTGCCGCCCGGCTCGCTCCACCTCGCCGATCAGCTCCTCGACTCGACGAACCGCCACGCGGATCGCGTCGGCCACCTCGAGTTCCGCAACCGGGTCGGCGCGGGCGCGATCGACGTGTCGCTCGACCTGGCGGCGAGCGGCGACGCGCCGGCGATGCGCGGCGACTTCACGGTGCACGTCGACCGCGGCGCGCAGCAGATCGTGAGCCTGCCGTTCCGCGGCGACGTCGGCATGTACTCGACGAAGGGCCTCTTCCCGGTGACCGGCGAGCTCGAGGTCGCCGGCGAGCTGCACCGGTTCGCGCCCGGCGACACGCTGGCGCTCCTCGACGATCACAAGGGCTACTACCCGTACGTGATGGCCTGGGACTGGGTGACCAGCGCCCGCTTCGTCGACGGGGTCGCGTGCGGCTTCAACCTGACGCGCAACCAGGTGCGCGACCCCGACCGCTACAACGAGAACTGTGGCTGGCGGGGCGACCGCATCGGCCGGCTGCCGCCGGTGACGTTCGAGCGCGAGCGCGCGCGCCAGGCGGGGGAGCTGTGGCGCATCCGCGACCCGGAGGGCCGCGTCGAGCTGACGTTCGAGCCGACCGTGCCCGGCGACGTCGACGTCAATGCCGTCATCGTGAAGAGCAGGTACCGCGGGCCGTTCGGCACCTTCCACGGCCGCCTGTCGCCCGAGGGCCTCGCCCCGATCTCCGTCGACGGCTGGTTCGGCATGGGGGAGCAGTTCTGGCTCCGCTGCTGACCGCGCGGCGCGCCCGCCGCTGGCTTCGCTTCGTGAGCTCGTCTCGATCGGATCGAAAGGAGTCGCTCGTGAACTTTCGCACCTACCTGTCTGTCGTCTTCGTGGGCGGCCTGCTGGCCACCGGCTGTCCGAAGCCTCCGCCGCCGGTGCCGTACGTCGCGCCCGCCCCGGCGCCCGCGGCGGAGCCGGCCCCGGCCGATGATCCGGCCGAGGAGCCGGCGGTCACCGAGGAGCCCAAGGATCTCGAGGTCCAGAAGGACGTCATCCGTCTCAAGCCCGGGATCAAGATCCTGTTCGCCAGCGACTCCGACCAGCTCGACGGTCAGTCGTTCCCGATCCTCGACGAGGTGGTGGCCGTCATGCAGCAGAGCGACCGGATCCGCATCCGCGTCGAGGGCCACACCGACAACGTCGGCGGCACGAAGCACAACCAGGATCTGTCGACGCGCCGCGCGGCCTCGGTGCTCTCGTACCTGGCCGGCAAGGGCATCGCGAGCGACCGGCTGGAGAGCACCGGCTGCGGCGAGGGCACGCCGGTCGCCGACAACGCGACCGAGGACGGCCGCCAGCAGAACCGCCGCGTGGAGTTCGTCATCCTCCACCACCACCGCACCGTCGAGCCGTGCCGCATCTACCACTCGCGCGACTGGCACGGACACCACGACCACGGCGACGCCGGCGGCGCCAGCGGCGACGGCAGCGACGGCAGCGACGGCAGCGACGGCGGAACCGGCAGCGCGCCGACCACGCCCTGACGCCGCCGTCAGCGATGGAGCTGGGCCGCCAGCTCCGAGCGCCACGGCCGCAGGCGGACGCCCGAGGCGAGCAGCACCAGGTCCTTCGTCAGGTACTTCGTGGCGCGGATGGTCTTCGCCGCCGCCGCCGCGTCGTCGAGCAGGCCGCGCCGCTCGAGATCGCACAGCACCTGCGCGGTGCCGACGACCGGCACGGCGAGCTTGCGCGCGACCCGGATCGCCGCCTTGTCCTCGACGAGGGCCGCGCCGCCGAGCCTGCGCGCGAGCAGCAGGACGTCGAGCTCGGGCCGATCGATCCGGTGCACGTCCAGCCGGTACTCGGTGGTCGCCCGCGCCTCGCCGATCAGCACGGCGCCCGCCTCGGCGAGCAGCTCGTCGTCGACCGCCCGCACGCTCAGGCCCGCGTACGCCGCCAGCTCGGGGACGCGAGCCTCGCCCTCGATCGTGCGCGACCGGGCGGTCTCCTCGGCGATCGACCGCGGGACGACCGCGTCGTAGGCCGCCGCCGCGATCGCGAGCGCGCCACAGCGGTGGAGCGCTTGCAGGGGCGGCGAGTCGAAGACGAGCGAGAGCGAGGTCAGGTGGACGAGATGGGATTCGAACCCATACATGACCGGGTTTAAGCCAGCTGCCCTACCGTTAGGCTACTCGTCCGTCGGAGAAACTACCATGCACGCTCCTCGCCAGCAACGCGGCCTTCGGCGCGGCGCCGCCACGATCCGGAGCGCGGAGGGGCGAGCGGCGCGGTAGGTTCGCCGGATGATCAGGCGGATGACCACCCGGGCTGGCTCGAGCGCGTGGATGCTGGCGGCGATGGTGCTGGCGGTGGCCGGGTGCGGAGACGACGGCGGCGGCAGCGGCGAGCCGAGCGGGCCGTACTTCCGCTTCGACCTGCCGGCCGACGCGAGCGCGGCGATCCCGATGGCGGACCTGCCGTTCCCGAACGACGCGCTGCTCGGCGCCGACGGCACGATCCAGGTGACGGAGGCGTCGCTGCCGCTCGGGCCCCAGGCGGACCGCGAGCTGCGGACGTCGATGACCGCGGCCCTCGCGCGCCGCCACGGCTTCGGCGTCTTCAGCGGCGCGCTGTTCCCGGTCGCCAAGCTCGGCGCCGGCGAGACGCTCGACCCGACGACGCTCGACGGCAAGGTCGAGCTGGTGTCGCTGCCCGACGGCGCCACGGTGCCGGTCGAGATCACCGCCAAGCCCGACGGCGATCTGCACGTGCAGCCCGCGCTCGGCCACGTGCTCGCGCCGCACCAGCGATACGCGTACCTCGTGCGCGCGGGTGTGAAGACCACGGCCGGCGCCGCCGTCGCCGCCGATCCGGACCTCACGGCCGTGCTGACGTCGAACGGGCCGGCCGGCCCCGCCGCCCGCGCCGCCAGCTACTACGACCCGCTGCGCACGTACCTCGCGGCGCAGGGGATCGCGCCATCCGATGTCGTCGACGCCACCGTCTTCACCACCGCCGACTACACGACCGAGCTGGTCGCTGCCCGCACGATCCTCGACGCGCGGCCGCCCGCCGCCGCGGTCGTCGACCACGTCTATCACCGCGGCGCCGAGCTCGACGACTTCTTCGGCCAGCCGGCCGACGACGACTTCCCCGGGCATGACAACCCCGGCGGCATCGCCCACTCGCACCTCGCCGGCGTCGTGCTCGGCCACTTCGGCGCCGCCGACTTCACCAGCGCGGAGCCGCGCACCCTCGGCCGCTGGGAGTACGACGCCGACGGCAAGCCGGTCGTGAAGGGCACCGAGCAGGTGCCGTTCATGCTGACGATCCCGCAGGGCGCCGACCTCCACGACCTGCCGGTGATCGTGTTCGGCCACGGCTTCGGCAGCTCGCGCGAGGTCGTCGCCGACGTCGCCAACACGATGGCGTCGTACGGCTTCGCCGTGATCGGCGTCGACAGCCCGTCGCACGGCGATCGCTTCACGCTCGCGCAGGACACGATGCACAACTACACCGGCGCCGGCGGTCCCGACGGCCTCGCCGACCCGGCCAGCCAGCAGAGCCAGCTCGAGTTCCTCGACGTCGTCGGCGACGCCGCCCACGGGGTCAGCCAGCTCGATCCGCAGGTGATGAGCGCCGCGTTCCGTCAGGCCGCCGTCGACATCATGTCGGAGGTGAGGCTGGTCGCCGGCGGCGACTGGTCGGCGCTCGACGACGACTTCCCCGGCCTCGGCTTCCGCGCCGACCGCATCGTCTACTCGGGCCAGTCGATGGGCGGCCTGCTCGGCACGCTGGTCACCGCGATCGATCCGCGGGTCGGCGCGGCCGTGCTCGGCGTGCCCGGCGGCGGCCTCGTGCAGCTCCTCGCCGAGGACTCGCCGGACCTGTGGCCGACGTTCGGCACCATCCTCGTCGGCGCGCTCGGCGTCGATCCCGCCGACGCCGAGCCGGGCGTCACCCCGCCGCACACGAACCTCGGCTTCATGATCGTGCAGATGCTGCTCGAGGACGCCGACCCGCTCGTCTACGCGGGCGCGGTCGTCGAGGCGCCGCTCGGGCTGCCCAAGCACGTCGCCGTGCTCAACGCCTTCTCCGACGAGACGGTGCCGAACCAGGCGTCGGAGGCGCTCGCCGCGGCGATGGGCCTCGAGTGGATGCCGACCGCGCTGTCGCCGTCCGGGCCGCGCTACATCGCCGCGCCGCCGACCCGGCCGGCGCCGGTCGAGGGCAACCTGACCGTCGACGGCACCGCGGTCACCGCCGGCTGGGTCATGCTGACGCCCGCGTCGCACGGGATGCAGACCGGCCACGGCGCGCAGTCGGCGTACGAGCCGGGCTTCCCGCCGTTCCGCCTGCGCGCGCAGCCGGTGCCGATCGAGAACCCGATCGTCGGCGTGCAGACGATGACCGGCGAGTTCGCGCGGACGTACGTCGACACCGGCACGCCGCGGCTCGTCGATCCGTTCTGAGCCTTCTGGCGATCTCGTCATTGGCGCCCCGCGGCGCACTGACCATCGCGCGTTCGTGATATCCAGGCTGCGTGCCGCGGTTCGAGGAGCGCGAGGCCGGACGCTTCTGGGAGATCGAGGTCGACGACGCCACCGTCTCGACCGCGACCGGCCGCCTCGACGGCAGCGGCCAGACCCGGCGGTCGACGAGGACCCACCCGGATCCCGACGAGGCGTACTACGCGGCCGGGCTCGACATCCGCGCCCATCGCCGGCGCGGCTACGTGGCGGCCGGCGCGAGCCAGCTCCTCGCCGGCGCCGAGCCCGCGGCCACCGGCGGCGGCTCGACGGTGCTGCTCGACGAGTTCTTCGAGCGGGGCGACGACCGCTTCCACGCCGAGGTCCGGCGGTCGACCGCCGCCGGCAAGCTCGGCGCCCTCGCCGAGCGCTGGTACCGCGACCCGCGGCCGTGGGCGCGCGCCGCGCTGCTCCGCTACGTCGACGACGGCTGCGATCGCCCGCACCACAAGCCGCTGGTGAAGAAGCTGTTCAAGCTGGCGGAGGCCGCCGCCGACGACGAGGCGATGGCGGCCTTCCAGGTCGCGTTCGACCGGCTCACGCGCCGCTTCCTGATCGTGCACGACGAGTACGACTGGCAGACGCGCACGCCGCTCAAGCGCCGCGCGCTGCACGACGATCCGGCGGTGCCGGCGCAGCTCATCCGCTCGGGACGCGAGCCGCTCGAGTCGCCGGTCTTCTCGCGCACGACCCGCCGCTACCTCGCGCGCCGCGCCGCCCGCTACTTCCGCTACCTCGGCTACCGCGACCTCGCGCGCTACCGCACCGCGATGACGGCCGCGCTCGTCCGCTACACCGAGCGGTCGCTGTCGTCGACGACCCGGCTGCTCGACGCCTGGGGCCTCGTGCAGGCGCTCTACGCCGGCTCGCCGGTGCTCGAGCGGCGCCGGCGCGGCGTCCGCCTCGCCGAGGACCGGTCGCTCGCCGCCCTGCTGCCGGCGCCGCGGTTCCCGGCGGCGTGGCGCGGCGCCGACGGCTGGGCCGCCGTCTGGACCCTCCTCGCCGACGCCGGCAGCCGGGCGGTGCGGAGCTGGGCGGTCACCTGGGCGCGCGCCGAGCACGCCGACGCGCTCGCCGCCCTGCCGTTCGCGCGCGTGGCCACCTTGCTGCGCTCGCCGCACGCCGAGGTCGCCGCGCTCGGCATCGAGCGGCTGCCGCGCACCGCCGGCCTCGAGACGGTGCCGCTGGTGACCTGGCTCGAGCTGCTCGCCGCCGACGACCTCGACGTCGTCGCCGTGGTGTCGGCGGTCGTCGACAAGGTCGTCGACCCGGCGCGCACGACGCTCGCGCAGTGCCTCGACCTCGCCACCGCGCCGGTGGCGCCGGCCGCCGAGCTGGGCCTGCGCTGGGCGCGGACGAAGACGATCGACTCCGCCCTGCAGCTCCACCAGCTCGCGCGCCTGGCCCGCGCCGGCGTGCCGACCGTGCGCGCCGCCGGCACCGCGTGGGCGCTCGAGCTCGCGCGCGCGCACCCGCAGGTCGACGCCACCTACGTGCGCGACCTGTGCGACGCGCCGTTCGCCGACGTCCGCGCGGTCGCGCTGCCGGTGGTCGCCGCCGACGCCCGCTTCGCCGACGACGCCGCGCTCTGGTTCGCGCTGACCGAGTCGCCGTACGACGACGTCCGCGCGTTCGTGCTCGCCCACGTGCGCCGCTGGCAGGAGGCGGCGCCGCCGGAGACGCTCGCCCGCGTGTGGTCGACGGCGGTGCTCGCCGTCCACCGCGGCAGCAAGGTGAAGGCGCGGGTGCCGCGCCAGATCGCCGAGCGGGTCGCCGCCCACCCCGACGAGGCCGACCGGCTGCTGCCGATGCTGCGCCTCGCGCTCGGCAGCGTGCGTGCACCCGAGCGGGCGGCGGCCCTGGCCGCGCTGGCCCGCGCGGTGCGCCTCGATCCGGCGCTCGCCGAGCGGACCCGCGCGCTGGTGCCCGGCCTGACCATCGCGACCGAGGTCGCCCGGTGAAGTACGAGCTGCGCTACCAAGGCCACAGCGGCCTGCGCGAGCTGGCGGGCGCGGCCGGCCTGCGCTTCGCGACCAACCTCGGCCGGCTGCCGGTCTCGTTCGACGCCGAGCTGGTCCACCCGCTCCGCTTCCGCGAGGCGGTCAGCGCGCTGCACGAGATCGTCGTCGGCGACCTGCGGCTCCGCAAGCGCGACCGCTCGGCGCACGAGGCGTGGCGGGCGCAGCAGGCGGCCGACGAGGCCGCGCTGCGCAAGGCGGTCCTCGACCGGTCGAAGGCGCAGGCGCTCGCCGAGGCGCCGGGCGCGATCTCGCCGACGCTCGAGGCCGACTTCCGGCGGCTGCACGACGTCTACTGGAAGGCGCGGCGCGCGTGGGCCGCCGAGCTGGGCCGCAACGATCCGGCGCTGTTCCGCGCGCTGGTGCCGTGCGATCCGGTGGTCACCGTCGCCCCCGACGTCGTCACCTTCGAGTGCTTCTCGAAGGACGAGTCGAGCTACGGCTGCCTGTCGGTCGACCGCGACGCCTTCCAGACCGCGGACGACGCCGCGCTCGGCACGACGAACGTCGACTACTCGCTCGCGCTGTACGAGCAGTTCCAGACGATCCGCAGCTACCGGCCGACCCGCCTGCAGGTCGATCCGGGTGGCGTGGCGGCGGCGGTCGGCGCCGCGCCGGCGGTGCGCGAGGAGAAGATCGACCTGCCCGCGTCGTGGCTGCGCGGCTTCGGCCAGCTCCAGGCGGCGATGGCGCTGCCGGCCCGCCACGTCGAGCTGTCGACGGACGTCGTCTACTCGCTGCTCGCCTACCTGCGGCGGCACCGCGAGCGGACCGGGCCGCGCTCGCTGCGGTTCGTGCTGGCGCCCGGCCGCGCGCCGCAGGTGGTGCTCGAGCCGTGGGGCGTGACGCTCACCTCGCACGGCGCGCCGTACGCCGGCGAGCGCGCCGAGGAGATCAAGGTGTGGGGGCGGCGCCGGCTGATGGCGTTCGCGCGCACGCTGCCGATCGCCGAGCGCTTCGAGGTGCGGCTGCTCGGCACCGGCCTGCCGAGCGTGTGGATCGCGCGCCTGGGCGAGCTGCGGCTGACGCTGGCGCTGTCGGGGTGGACCGCCAACGACTGGTCGCGCGGCTCGAACCTCGACCAGCACTTCGCGCGCTACGTCGCCCATCCGTCGACGGTCGACCGGCTCGCGCGCGAGCTGGCGGCGGTCCACGCGGCGCCGCTGGCCGCGCTGGCGGCGAAGGTGAACGAGCCGGCCCAGACCGTGCTCGGCAGCCTGTTCGAGCTGGCCCGCCGCGGCCAGGTCGCCTACGACTTCGCGGCGAACGCGTACCGCTGGCGGCCGATCCTCGACACGCCGGTGACCGACGCGATGCTCGGCCCGGAGCCGGAGGAGACGGTGGCCGGGCGCCGGCTCGCCGCCGCGGTGACGGTCGAGCGCACCGAGCCGCTCGACGACGGCCGCCGCGCGCTGGTGGCGAAGGTCGGCGGCACGTCGTGCGAGGCGGTGCTCGACGCCGACGACGCGCTCGGCCGCGCCCGCTGCACCTGCTCCTACTTCCATCGCTTCCGCCTGCGGGCAGGGCCGTGCCGGCACCTGCTCGCCCTCCGCCTGCACGCCAGCCGCCGCGACGATTCCTCGTTGCCGGTGGCGCGCGTGCTGCCTCCGCGGGGGTCGTGATGTATCGTCCGGTCCTCGCGTCCTGCAAGGAGATCCGCGCGCACGAGCCCATCATGCTGCGGCGTTCCGCCGTGGCGGGACTTGCTCCACCATTGCTCACCCACGCCCGATGTTCTTCTGGGCCCGATTGGGTGCTGTCGCTTCAGCCTGAGCCAACCGCGAGGGTTCACGAAGCCGACAGCACCCTCGGGCCCTCGGTGATCGGTCGCGGTCCTGCGCACGAAGTCGAGCGAGCGGATCTCCCTGGAGGACGCGAGGGCCCGGGCCTCGCCGGTGGCGGAGCCGGAGCCGGAGCCGGAGCCGGAGCCGGAGCCTAGCGATGGGGTTCTGGGACAAGGTGAAGCGGTGG
>DASZXE010000403.1:0-10499 GCA_035546475.1 Kofleriaceae bacterium | reverse complement strand
GTGGCGCCGTCGACGAGCCGGAGCTGCGCGCGCTGCTCGCCCGCTCGATCTCCCGCGGCAACATCCGCGGCGTCACCGACGTCGACGACACCCTGACGACGCTGCGCGACGCGCTCGGCCTGCTCGTCGAGCGCGCGCCCGGCGTGTACGGCCTCGTCCACGAGACGCTCGCCGAGTTGCTCGCGGCGCACGTCGCGGTCCGCACCCGCTCGCTCGAGGCCCTCATCCGCGACCCGGTCCGCGGCTTCTCGGCGACCTGGTACGAGGTCATCCGCTTCGCGCTCGGCATCCTCGGCACGCTGCAGGGCGACGACCTGCGCCTCGACGCCGCGGTCCGCCTGCTGGTCGCCGAGGCCCACGCCGCGCGCGGCGAGCCGAGCGCGATCGTCCCCGAGCTGCTCGGCTCGATCGGTGTCGACGATCCGTCGCTGACGCCGGAGCTCGCCGAGGCGATCGCCGGCGAGCTGGTGCCGGCCTGGTGGTTCGACGGCACGCCCGCCTTCGACGGCGAGCACGCCGGCATCGCGCTCGCCGACCGCATCCTCACCGGGCCGTGGGCGCGCGAGCTGGCGATGGCGTTCATCGGGCGCTACCGGCCCGGCTGGGGCGACCGCGGGCCGAGCGGCCTGCGCGCGCGCCTCGGGCCGATGGGCCTCCTCCGCAAGCTCGGCTGCCCGCTGCCGTTGCTCCTGTGCGAGGCGCTGGTCGCCGAGATGGCGCGCGGCGGCCCCGACGCCGGTGAGCCCGACCGCTTCACGCCGCTGCTCATGATCACGCCCGACGGCGACGCCGCGATCTCGTACCTGCGCTTCGCGATGCGCGTCTCGGGGC
Organism: Kofleriaceae bacterium; assembly: GCA_035546475.1. Lineage (GTDB taxonomy): Bacteria > Myxococcota_A > Polyangia > Haliangiales > Haliangiaceae > UBA2376. The sequence goes on along the minus strand of DASZXE010000403.1, from coordinate 9,668 downwards.
TGTCGGCGCTCCTGCGCGAGGGCTGCGGCCGCCTGTTCTACGCGGCGATGCCGGCGCCCGCCGCCGGCGCCGCCGACGCCGACGTCGCCGCCGATGCCGACGGTGCGGCCGCCGCCATCGACGCGAGCTGGGAGCTCCTCGACGACGGCGCGGGCACCCGCATGATCGGCCGCCGCCTCGACGCGCCGCCGCCCGAGTCGCTGACGATCACGGGCCCGCTCCACATCCTCGTCGTCGAGCGGCCCGATCCCGCCTACCTGCCGCGGGTGCTGGCCGCCTGGCGCGAGCTCGCCGGGCGCTACCCGGACGGCCCCCGCCCACCCGCCTCCCTCGAGGAAGCCACCGACCGCTACGCCGCCCTCGACGAGAACTGACCCCCCTCGTGCCGCCCCGCGCCCCGCGGCCTGTCCGGATCTCGGACAACGTCACGAAGGCGGAGTAGCGGTCAGCGGGGCGTGGGGACCGGGGTGGAGCGGGCGGCGAGCTGGGCGACGAGCTGGCCGCGGTCGGCGCCGCCGGCGCCGGAGGGGAGCAGCGTGATGCGCGCGGGCGAGGCGAGCAGGCGCTGCGTCTCGAGGACCTCGAACATCGCGCGCGCGAGGTCGCGGTCGGCGGCGATCTCGCGGAGCGCCGCGCCGACGATCTCGGGGCGGATCGCGGCGGCGCGCCCGAACTCGACCGCGGCGGTCCGGTCGGCGGACGAGGTGATCACGCTCACCTGGTTGGCGCCGTCCTGGCGGATCGCCGACGTCACCTGGCGCAGGCGGTTGACGACCTTCTCCTCGATCTGGTGCGTCATGCCGGCGTCGCGGAAGTGGACCTTGCGGATGTAGATCGAGCCGAGCTTGAAGCCCCACTCGTGCGAGCGCGGCGACACCTCGGCGCGCACGGTCTGCGACAGCTCGTGGCGGTCCTCGAGCAGGCGCGAGAGCTTCATGTTCGACAGCGAGCGCACCGTCGCGTTCGAGACGTTCGCGTGCAGCGAACCGCGCGGGTCCTGGTTCTTGAACAGGTACGCGACCGGATCGGAGATGAACATCTCGTACCAGACGCCGATGCCCATCGGCGCGCCCTCCTCGGAGTTGACCGGCTGCGAGCGCAGGTACGTCTGATCGATGCGGAGATCGAGGTCGTAGCGCTTGCCGAGGAGCGGCACGAGCAGCGCCTTGGCCCCGATGCCGGTCCACAGGCTGTGGAGGCCGGGCTCGTCGTAGACGGCGGCGACCTTGCCGAACAGCGTGTAGACGACCGCCTGCCGCTCCTGCACGACGATGTAGAAGCCGAGGCCGCGCAGGAGCGACAGCACGAACGGCACGACGATCCACCAGCCGATCATGGCGAGGGCGGCGATGGTGAGGATCTTGGTCGACATCACGGCACCTCCACGAACGCGCGGTCGCTCTTGTCGTAGAGGGCGAGCTTCAGGTTGCGCAGGTAGACGCCGAGCGCCTCGGGGCCCTGGGCGCGCAGCCGGCCGAGCTGGTCGGCGAGCGCGCGGAGCGGCTCGACCTCGGCCTGCGCGCGCAGCGTCTCGATCTCGACGGCGCGCTTCGACTGCACGATGCGCTGGTCGGCGGACGCCTGGGCGAGGCTGATGTCCGACGAGACCTGGTTGTGGGCGGTGTTGATGGCGGCCAGCGCCGACTCGACCTCGGCGGGCGGCTCGATCTCGGTGATGAGCGACGCGTCGAGGTGGACGCCGTAGCGCGCGACCGACGACGCGCACTCGCTGTCCATCATGTCGTTGAGCGCGCGCAGGTTCTTGCGAAGGTCGTTGATCGAGATGCCGTTGATCGCGGAGGCGCCGTCGCGGTCGGCGGCGACGACGAGCTCCTGGCCGGTCGGCGCGAGGGCGTCGCCGGGCAGCGCGGCGCGCTCCGGCTGCTCGAAGTTCGCGATCCGCTCGCGCAGGATCGAGATGAAGAAGCCCATCACGTGCGCGGGCGGGTTCTTGACGCCGAACAGGTAGGCGTAGAGGTTCTGCTCGGAGACCCGGAAGCGGATCTGGCCGGTGAGGCCGACGTGGAGCTGGTCCTTGGTGACGGCGTCGAGCACGGTGCCGTTGCGGTTCGCGCTCGGCGTCTCCGGGTCCCACGCCATGTTGACGGTGCGGGTCGCGATCGACACCTTGTGGACGCGCTGCCAGGGCCAGCGGAAGTACGGGCCGCCCGGGCCGACGACCGCGACCTGCGGGTAGGCGTAGCGCTCCTTCTCGGAGTCGCGCATGTGGGCGCCCTCGGGCGTGAAGACGGTCGTCGCGCCGAGGATGCGGCGGGCGCGGCCGAAGCTGGTGACGACCGCGCGCTCGTTCTGGTCGACGGTGTAGAAGCCGAGGATGACGTGGCGGAGGAGGAACCAGCCGAGGAAGCCGAGCGCGATGCCGAGCATCCAGCCCTGACTGCTCACGCCGTGGAGGTAGAGCCTGAGGTCGTGCATGGGTCGATCGTGCGCCGCGAGGCGGGGCGGTACAACGACGACCGCAGGCAGGTTGCGGCGGCGAGGCCGCGCGAGGCTGCGCACGCGGCGCGGTGGCGAGGCGGCGGCGCGGTGGCGGCGATCAGGTGAGCGCGTCGGCGACGCCGGCGAGGTGCGCGAGCAGCGCCTGGCCGACCGCGGTCGTCGTGGTCGCGCGCGCGGCGTCGATCGGGATCCGCGCGGCGAGGTTGTAGAGCTGGAGGAGGACGAGGCCGTCGACGAGGTGAGCGGCGCCGGACGGGAACGCGGCGGCCGCGGCCGTGTGGAGGCCGAGCGGCCACGGCGGACAGACGTCGGGCGTACGGGCCCACGCGCGGGTGGAGCCGCGGGCGAGGACGCGCGCGCCCTCGAGGACGTGGGCGAGCGCGACGGCGCGGACGGCGCGGGCGAGCTGCTCGTCCGGCAGGTCGAACGTGGTCGCGAGCACCGTGAGCGAGGCGTACACCCGCTCGGCGGCGCGAACGTCGACGAGCGAGGGATCGGCGCCGCGGCAGTCGTCGGTCTGGTCGGCCGGGTCCATGGACATACCTCCGCGCGGGTTGGGCGACGCGGCTCGCGTCCGCACGACAGGCAAGATGCAGCATCGTTGCGGAGGAGCCGGGCGGCGCCCCACGCCGCGCGCACGGGGTGGCTGACACCGGATTGGTCAGGCCACTTCGGGTGGCTGACACCAACCCGGTCGGCGAAGCGGCGGCTGACACCGGATTGGTCAGGCCACTTCGGGTGGCTGACACCAACCCCGGTCGGCGAAGCGGTGGCTGACACCAAATGGGTCAGGCCACTTCGGGTGGCTGACACCAACCCCGGTCGGCGAGGCGGTGGCTGACACCAAATGGGTTAGGCCACTTCGGGTGGCTGACACCAAGCCCCGGGTCGGCGAAGCGGTGGCTGACACCGAATTGGTCAGGCCACTTCGGGTGGCTGACACCAACCCCGGTCGGCGAAGCGGTGGCTGACACCAGATTGGTCAGGCCACTTCGGGTGGCTGACACCAACCCCGGTCGGACGACTCTGGTGGCTGACACCGAATTGGTCAGGCCACTTCGGGTGGCTGACACCCGCCTCAGTCGGATGCTGACGCGCCGGCCAGGCCTCGCACCGGCCTCGCCGACGAGCAGGTCAGGCCTCGCGCGCGCCGCCGGCGCGAGGGTCAGGCCTCGACGGCCGGGGGTGCCAGGCGAGCCACCGCGCGGCCGATCGCCAGCGCGAGCGCCTCGGGCGCCTCGATCGTCGGATCGTGCCCGCTCTCCTCGATCACCTCGACCGCCAGCTCCGGGCACTGCTCGCGCAGCCCCGCCGCGATCGCCCGGAACTTCGCGTCGTCCGCGCCGACGACCAGGTGCGCCCGCGCCGCCCGCGCGCACAGCGCCTCGCGCAGGTCCGGCATCGCCCCCAGCCCGAGCCGTTCCATCGCGTCCGCCAGCGGCTCCGCCTCGAGCGACCGCCGCAGCGCGCGCCGGCGCTGCCGCCGCTCGGGCGGGCACCGCACCTGCGTGAGGAACAGCGGCTGCGCCTCCCACTCGTCGAGGAACGCCTCGACGCCGACCTCGCGCAGCCGCGCCGCCCAGGTCCGGTCCTCATCGATCCGCGCGGCCCGCGCCGACGCGTCGCCGAGCCCGGGGTTGACGCTGATGAGCACCACGCCGGCCACCGCGTCGCGGGCCAGCAGCCCGAGCGCGAGCCGCGCGCCGAACGAGTAGCCGACCGCCACCGCGTCGCGCGGCAACCGCGCCGCGAGCGCGTCGATCGTCGCCTCCCAGCCGGCGCCGACCGGCACCGCGGGGTCGTGTCCGGGTGTCGGACAGAGCTCGACCTCGAGGCGGACGTCGTCGTCGAGGTACGCCACCACGTCCGACCACGCCGCCGGCGGCTGCGCGAAGCCATGCAGCAGGTGCACCGGCATGCTTGAGGCTAGCGCAGTCGCCTCGCGCCGCCCGGCTGATGTCGGCCGACCCTGGCAGCACCGGCGCCTCGCGAAGCCGGGGTCAGTCGTCTCCACATCCAAGCTATCGATACGACAAGCAATAGCCACCTTCGTCCCCGTGGCAAGCCGCTTGCTAGGTGGTCGGGCCATGGCCCGCCCACACCTGCTCCTGCTCCTGCCGCTCGCGATCGGTGCCTGCACGGTGGAGACCGGCGACACCGGACACCTCGGCGATCCGGACGCCATCGACGCGTACCTGCGGTCGCTGCCCTACCTGCCGGCCGCGCCCGCCGGCGTCGAGGAGCACGCGACCAGCCCGCCCGCGCGCGAGGGCGACTACCAGTGCGTCACCCAGAACCTGACGGAGACGCGCCAGTTCGACCGGATCGTCGCCTACGCCGCCAACTCCGACTCGCTGTGGCCCGGCGCGATCGTCGCCGGCGACTCGGTCTACGACGGGCTGTTCTCGCAGGTCGGGTTCGAGCGCGCGCCGCTCACGATGTCGGTCTCGCTCGAGAACCTGGCCGGCCACAAGGGCGCGCGCCTCGAGCACCCGAGCCTGTCGACCTACCGCGACGCGCTCGCCAACATCCTCGACGCGGACGTCGTCGGCGCGACGCCGGCCAACATCTACTCGGAGATCGAGCAGGTCCACTCGGAGGAGCAGCTCGCGCTCGCGCTCGGTGCCAAGGTCTCGTGGCTCGGCGACGCCGGCCACGTCGCCGCCTCGTTCGACTTCAACCAGCAGCAGACCCGCAGCCGCTACCTGGTGAAGTTCACGCAGGCCTACTACACGGTCGACCTCGACGCGCCGGCGCGCCCCGCCGACTTCTTCGCGCCGGGCGTCACCGCCGACGACGTCGAGACCCGCGTCGGCCCCGCCAACCCGCCGCTCTACGTCTCGTCGATCACGTACGGGCGCATGGTGCTGTTCACGTTCGAGTCCGACTACTCGGCCGAGGAGATGCAGGCGGCGCTCGACTTCGCCTACTCGGGCGGCGTCGACGTGTCGGGCGACGTGTCGGTCACGTACAAGGACATCATCTCGAAGTCGAAGATCACCGCGTTCATCCTCGGCGGCGACGGCGGCGCGGCCGCCCAGACGATCGACAGCTACGACGCGCTGATCGCCTTCATCAAGGCCGGCGGCAACTACAGCCGCGAGTCGCCCGGCGCGCCGATCGCCTACAAGCTGTCGTACCTGGCCGACAACTCGCCGGGCCGCATCTCGCTCACCACCGACTACGACGTGAAGGAGTGCGAGCGCGTCAGCCAGAAGGTGAAGGTCACGCTGAAGAGCATCCGCGTCGAGTCGGACGGCGGCGACAGCGGCGGCGACCTCGAGATCTACGGCCGCATCACCGCCCAGGGCACGACCGGCGCGACGCTGCTCGACAAGTCGAGCTCGAACTACGTCGTCATCGGTCAGGGCCAGTCGTGGCCGCAGGGGCAGTTCGTCAGCGAGGCGGTGATCGACGTGGTGCCGCAGAACGGCTCGGTCATCAAGCTGGGCGCGGACCTGTGGGACTACGACCCGGTCTCGGCCAATGACCACCTGGGCGCCGAGCTGGTGGTGGCGCCGTTCGAGACCGGCTGGCGCCGCGACGTGACCGCCATCCTGACCGGCGACGACGCGCGGGTGCTGGTGACGTTCGGCCTCGAGCCGATCTGAGCCGGGCCGAGCAGGGCCGAGCAGGCCGGCCGAGTCGGGCCGAGCAGGCCGGTCTTCCAGGATTTCGACGGGCCGGATCGTTCCGCGCTACCATCGGCCGCATGCTCGCCGACGACGCGCCGGTCGGGGTGGTGGGGTGGCGCTCGCTCCTCGGACGCAAGCTGCTCGGGATCACCCTCATCTTGACGATCCTGGCGACGGCGTTCTTCGCGTCGGGGATCGGGGCGCACCCGGGCTGGATGTGGTGGGTCATCGGGCCGTCGTGCATCGCGGTCCTGACCGTCCTCGCGGTGCGGAGGTCGACGACCGACCGCCAGCGCGCGCTCGGCGTGGTGACGGTGCTGCTGGTGGCGGCGACCGCCGGCTACGCGCGGTTCGCCCACGTGCCCGGCCCGGCGCTGGCGATCCTGCTGGCGGTGGTGGTGTCCGGCCTGCTGCTCGGGCGGCGCGCGATGTACGTGACCGGCGGGCTGGCGGCGCTGGCGGTGTCGGCGGTCGGGGTGGCGATGGTCGAGGGCTACCTGGCCGGGCCGCGGCTCGACGAGCTCGAGCCGACGATGGGACGGGTGTGGATCCGCACGACGACATTCACGATCACGTTCGCCTTCATCGTCGCCGCGGTGGTGACCTGGGTCGTCGAGCAGGTCGAGGTGGCGGCCGCCCGCGCCGAGCACGAGACCGCGCGCCGCCACGAGGCGGAGCGCAAGGGGCTCGAGGCCCAGCAGGCGGACCTGATGGGCCAGGTCGCGGCGCGGCTCGCCCACGACGTCAACAACCACCTGGCCGTCATCTCGATGTGGTCGAGCGTGCTCCTGGCCTCGCGCAGCGAGGAGGACCTCGAGGAGGCGACCGACGAGATCGGCGCCGCGATCGAGCAGGCGACCGCGCTCACCCGGCGCGTGCTGGTGCTCGGCCGGCGCGGCGTGCGGACGCCGCGGCCGACGTCGTTGACCGCGCTGGTCGCCGATCACGCGAGCATGCTGCGGCGGATGCTGGGCGCGACGATCACGCTCGAGATCGAGCGGCCCGAGACGGACGCCTGGTGCCACGCCGACGAGGGCCAGCTCAACCAGGTGCTGCTCAACCTGGCGATGAACGCGCGCGACGCGCTGCCCGACGGCGGCAAGGTGACGATCCGCACCGGCCGGCGGCCGAACGGCCACGACTACCTCGCGTTCCTCACCGTCGAGGACACCGGCGTCGGCATGACCGAGGAGGTCCGCCGGCGGGCGACCGAGCCGTTCTTCTCGACGAAGCCGGCCGGCAAGGGCTCGGGGCTCGGCCTGGCCGCGGTGGCGGCGGTCGCGCGCCAGAGCGACGCGACGCTCGAGCTCGAGTCGTCGCCGGGCAACGGGACCCGCGTCACCTTCGCGCTGGCGTCGATCGCGGCGCCGGCCACCGCCGCGGCGCCGCCCGCCGCGCCGCCGATCCTGACCGCGCGCGTGCTGCTGGTCGACGACTCGCCGGCGCTCGTGCAGATCGCGCGCCGCACGCTGCAGGACGCGGGCTGCACCGTGATCGTCGCCGGCGACGGCGACGAGGCGCTGCAGCGCATCGGCGAGAGCCGCTTCGACGCGCTCTGCAGCGACGTCGTCATGCCCGGCTGCCCGGTGCGCGACGTGATCGCCGCGTTCGAGGCGCGCAACCCGGCGGCGCCGGTGCTGCTCTGCTCGGGCTACGTCGGCGAGGAGCTGGTGCGCCGCGGGATCGAGGCCGGCCGCTACCGCTTCCTGGCCAAGCCGTACGGCCCCGCCCAGCTCGTCGCCGAGATCGCCACCGTCCTGCGCGAGGCGTCACGCGCGCCGGCGGCCATCGCCGAGGCCGGGTAAGCCGGGCCGGGCGCCGGTAAGCCGAAGGCGGCTCGCGTGCATCGTGGAGGGTGATGCCCTATGCTGGCCGCATGGTCCGTCCGGGGGCGCGCACCACGTGAGCCGCTGGAAGCTGTTCGACGCCGAGCCGGTGCCCGGCATGCGCGGGGCCGCGTCGCTGACCGAGCCGGACGACGAGGTGGCCGGGGTCGTCGACATCGCGGTCATCGGCGCCCGCGGTGACGGCAAGACGCAGTTCATCCTCCACGCGATCCGCACCCTCGACGCCCGCGCCTGCCCCGAGCTGATGGACGAGGAGCGCGCGCAGAGCCAGCGCATCAAGACGGTGGCGATGAACGCGGACGCGCCGAGCCCCGACGCGACGCCGCCCGGGTTCATCCCGCACTACGCCTACCGCGCGCACCCGGGCCCGGTGCTCGAGCAGCTCGAGACCGGCGCGTGGCTGACGCTCCTGGCCCGCACCGCGCGGCTGCGCGTGCACCTCGCGATCGCGATCGTCGCGGCGGCGGCGCTCGCGGTCGGCGGCGCGGCGCTCGGCTATCCGCTCGGCTTCTCGGTCGCCGGCGGCATCGTCGCGTTCGGCGTGCTCGGCGGGCTGGGCCTGTGGCTGTCGCGGCGGCGGCTCATCCAGGCCGGCGAGATCGAGGTCGTCTTCTGGGACGTCGCCGGCGAGCACGTGTCGAAGGACGGCGGCGACTACCACAGCTTCCTCGACGAGGTCGCGACCCGGCGGCGCGGCGTCGGCGGGCGGCGGTACGCGTTCGCCCCGGTGCTGCTGTGCAACCCGCTGTCGCTCGGCGTCCACCGGGACGGCAGCACGTACACGAAGCTGCGCAAGATGCTGCCGCTGTTCGCGTCGATCAACCGCGGCAGCGGGCGCGCGGCGGCCGCCAACCGCACGCGCGCGATGGTCGTCATCAACCGGGCGAGCGTGATCGACGAGCTGTGCCAGGACGGCGACCGCGACGAGCAGGTCGAGGTCATCACCCGGTCGCGCCGGCGCGGCGAGGAGGTCGAGGTGCGGCGCGACCTGGTGCAGCGCGGGGTCGTCCAGCACCACTGCGTCGACGTCGAGGACGGCACCGTCGACGGCGTCGAGATCGACTACCTGCGCTACGACGCCGGCGATCAGTGCCGCTCGACGCCGCGGCGGCCGGGCACCGGCGAGCCGGCCGGGCCGGCGGGCGTCGACTACGTCTACACCGACGACGTCGCGCCGTTCCAGGACCAGGCGCGCAGCGCGTTCCTCGCCTGGCTCGCCGAGCTCGCGTACGGCGCCCCGGCGCCGGCGCCCGCGCCCGTCGAGGAGGTGGTGGCGCTCACCCGGCGCGCGCCGCCCGCGGTCGAGCTGCCGCCGTCGGCCACCGGTGGCTTCGGCACCGGGGGCAACTAGCGCATGGCCATCACGCTGCGCCACGAGTGGCTGCAGAAGGAGGCCACGCCGGGCACGCCGGAGGGCGACTTCCGCTGGTACCCGGCGGCGGTCGATGCGGCGCTGCGGGCGGCGATGACCGGGCGCGCCGGCGACGGCGGGCTCGCGCTGTGGCGGATCGAGCCGGGGCGCGTCGCGTGGGCGGTGAGCTTCACGTCGGTGCCGGCGAGCGACCGCCGCCGCTACGTCGGCCTGGCGCTGACGGTGGCGGAGGGCGACGCGCCGACCAGCGCGCTGCTCGCCGCGATCGACGTGCTGCCCGCGGAGCCGTGGCGCGAGGGCGCGCGGGTCGCGGTGCGCGAGGTGCCGGCGGCGGCGATGGCGCGCCACACGCCG
>DASZXE010000402.1:0-21837 GCA_035546475.1 Kofleriaceae bacterium | reverse complement strand
GGGCGGCTTTAGCAGCGTCCGTGCCAGCCGCGCGCGCCCGCGGATCGCACACCTGCGGCCGCGCGGCGGGTCCGGGCGCACCCAGGCGGGCGGCGGGGCGGGTCGCGCCGGCCCCGACGCGCCGCCCCGGCGGGCAGCGCGTATGCTGCCGCCATGACGTGGCTGAACCTCGACGAGCTGGAGGCCGCCGCCCGCGAGCGGCTGCCGCCGATGGCCTGGGGCTACTACGCGGGCGGCGCCGACGACGAGCTGTGCCTGCGCGGCAACTGCGCCGCCTACCGGCGCTGGTCGCTGTACCACCGGGTGCTGGTCGACGTGTCGCGGCGCGAGCTGGGGACGACCGTGCTCGGCCAGCCGATCGCGCTGCCGATCATGGTGGCGCCGACCGCCTACCACAAGCTGGCGCACCCCGAGGGCGAGGTCGCCACCGCGCGCGCCGCCGCCGGCGCCGGCACGACGATGATCGTCAGCACGCTGTCGACCACGGCCGTCGAGGACCTCGCCGCCACCGGCGCGTCGCTCTGGTTCCAGCTCTACGTCTACCGCGACCGCGACGCGACCGCGGCGCTGGTCGAGCGGGTCGAGCGCGCGGGCTGCAAGGCGCTGGTGCTCACCGTCGACGCGCCGCTGATCGGCCGCCGCGAGCGTGACGTCCGCAACGGCTTCGCCCTGCCCTCGCACCTGCGGATGGAGAACCTGCGCGGCGAGCGCGCGCAGGTGCCGCCGTCGGCGAACGACTCCGGGCTGGCCGCCTGGGTGTCGTCGCACCTCGATCCGGCGCTGTCGTGGAAGGACGTCGCCTGGCTGCGCGGGGTCACGAAGCTGCCGATCCTGCTGAAGGGGGTCGTGCGCGCCGACGACGCGCGGCGCGCGGTCGATCACGGCGTCGCCGGCATCGTGGTGTCGAACCACGGCGGCCGCCAGCTCGACGCGTCGCCGCCGACGCTCGACGCGCTGCCCGGCGTCGTGGAGGCGGTCGCCGGCCGCGCCGAGGTCCTCGTCGACGGCGGCGTGCGGCGCGGCTCGGACGTCATCAAGGCGATCGCGCTCGGCGCCCGCGCGGTGCTGATCGGCCGGCCGGTCCTGTGGGGGCTCGCCGTCGACGGCGCCGCCGGGGTGGCGGCGGTGCTCGCCCACCTGCGCGCCGAGCTCGACCTGGCGATGGCGCTGTGCGGCTGCGCGTCGGTCGCCGACATGACGCGCGACCTGCTCGAGCCCGTCCGCGGCTGAAGGCGCGCTATCCTCGCGCCGATGGCGAGGATGCCGTGGCTCGCGAGCGGGGCGCTCGCGTGGCTGGCCGCGTCGGCGGTCGCGTGCGGCGGCGACGACGGCACGCCCCCGCCGCCGCCGGCGTGCACGCCCGGCGCGCAGCAGGCGTGCACGTGCGAGGGCGGCACCGCCGGCACCGAGACCTGCGCCGCCGACGGCTCCGGCTTCGGGGCGTGCGGCGCCTGCGCGGCGCGCCGCCTGTCGTTCTTCGAGGCGCCGCGCTACCCGATCAACGCCGAGTCGCCCGCGGCGCTGGTCGCCGCCGATCTCGACGACGACGATCGGCCCGAGCTGATCGTCGGCACGTACGAGGAGGCGGGCAGCGAGGGGACGGTGGCGGTGATGCCGAACGTGCACGGGACGTTCCCGACCGGGGCCGGCTACCGGACGGCGCCGATGACGACGCTCGCGGTGGCGGACCTCGACGGCGACCGGCGCCCCGACCTCGTCATCGTCCATCCCGGCGACGCGGTCGTGCGGCTGGCGCTGGCGGCCGGCGGCTTCGGCCCCGAGACCGTGGTCGCCACCGGCACCCTGCTCGACGGCGTCGCGATCGGCGATCTCGACGGCGACGGCCACGCCGACCTGGCGATCGCGCGCGCCGGCAACGACGACGTCGCGATCGCGCACGGCCGCGGCGACGGCAGCTTCGCGGCGCCGGCGACGATCGGGACGAGCTGCGCCGCGGGGCCGGTGGCGATCGCCGACGTCGACGGTGACGGCGAGGGCGACCTGGTCGTCGGCTGCCAGGACACCGACGAGGTACGCGTGCTGCCGCAGGGCGGCGTCCCGGGCGGGCGCGCGTACCCGGTCGGCGGCACGCCGCACGCGCTGGCGGTGGCCGACCTCGGCGGCGACGGGGGCGGCGCGCCCGACCTGCTCGTCGCCGCCAGCGGCGGCACCGCCATGCTCCGCAACGACGGCCTCGGCGGCTTCGCGGCCGCCGCCACGATCGCGGCCGGCGGCGTCGACGTCGCGGCCGGCGATCTCGACGGCGACGGCGACCTCGACGCGGTCGTCACCGACGGCGTCGCCGTGCGCGCGCTCGTCGACGACGGCGGCACGCTGACGCCCGGCGACGCGGTCCTCGCCGGCAGCTTCCCGCAGAACCTCGCCATCGCCGATCTCGATCACGACGGCCACGCCGACGTCGCGGTCACCGCGCTGCGCGACAAGGCGGTCACCGTGCTGCTCGGCCGCGGCGACGGCACCTTCGCCGGGGCGCCGCTGCTCGCCGGGCCGCCCGCCGCGCGCGCCGTCGCGCTGGGCGACCTCGACGGCAACGGCCGGCCCGATCTCGTGACGGTGCCCGCCGACAGCGAGGACGTCGAGGTCCGCTTCACCGGCGCCGGCGGCGCGCTCGGCCCGCCGGTGCCGCTCGTCGTCGAGCGCCGGCAGCAGCCGGCCGTCACGATCGCGGACGTCGACGGCGACGGCCGCCTCGACATCCTCACCACCTCGGGCCGCGGGCTCGCCTACTTCCTCGGCCGGCCCGGCGGCACGTTCAGCGGCGAGCTCGGCGTCCTCGTCGGCGGCGCGCCGGCGACGTCGCTCGCGGTCACCGACCTCGACGGCGACCGCCACCCCGACGTCGTCCTCGCGCCGGGGGCCAACGACAGCGTCGACGTCCTCTACGCGCGGCCGGTGGGCAGCTTCGAGCTGCCGGTCTCGCTCACCGTCCACGCGCAGCCGGTCGCGGTCGCGGCCGGCGACCTCGACGGCGACGGCCTCCCCGACCTCGCCGTCGCCCGCGCCGAGGAGGGCGCCGCGGTCGTCGTGCTGCACAACCTCGGCGGCCGCCAGTTCGCCGCGCCGGTCGAGCTGCCGATCGCCGGCACCCGGGTCGCGCTCGCCGACGTCGACGGCGACGGCCTCCTCGACGCGATCGTCACCGACAGCGTGCAGGGCAGCCAGCTCGTCGCGTTCCTGCGCGGCACCGGCGGCGGCCAGCTCGCCGCGCCGGTGATGGCGCCCGCGCCGTACGCGTCCGGCGCGATCGCGCTCGCCGACCTCGACGGCGATCACCGCCTCGACGTCGCGCTCGGCACCGGCGGCACCCTCCAGGTCTTCGCCGGCAGCGCCACCGGCCTCGCCGCGCCGGCGTCGTTCGAGGCCGGCGACCGCTGCTACGACGCCGCCACCGGCGACCTCGACGGCGATGGCAAGATCGACGTCGTCGTCGCCGGCTTCCCGGGGGTCAGCGTCCTCCGCAACACGTCGCGCTGAGCGCGGCGCCGCGGCGGCGCGTGTAAGCTCGGCCCATGAACGATGGGGCCAGCGAGATCGTCCACCCCGACGGCCGCGTCGAGCTGGTCGCGCACGACGCCGTCGAGCAGTCGTCCCTCTACAACCCCGACCTCGCGCCGGTCCGCGTCGCCGAGCGCACCTGGAGCACGTGGGACTACGCCGCGCTGTGGATCTCGATGGCCCACTGCATCCCGACCTACATGATGGCGTCGGGGCTGGTAGACGCCGGCATGAGCTGGTGGCAGGCGCTCGTCACCATCCTCCTCGGCAACGTGATCGTCCTCGCGCCGATCCTGCTCAACTCGCACCCGGGCACCAAGTACGGCATCCCGTTCCCGGTCTTCGCGCGCGCGGCGTACGGCACCTACGGCGCCAACCTGCCGGCGCTCATGCGCGCGCTCGTCGCGTGCGGCTGGTTCGGCATCAACGCGTGGATCGGCGGCGCCGCGCTGCAGGTCTTCTTCGTCTCGCTGTGGCGCGGCTGGGCGAGGCTGCTCGGCCACTGGAACGGCTACCCGGGCACCCAGTGGCTGTCGTTCCTGCTCTTCTGGGCGCTCAACATCCTCGTCATCTATCGAGGGATGGAGCTCGTCCGCAAGGTCGAGCGGTGGGCGGCGCCGTTCGTGCTGGTGATGACCGCGGTGCTGGTCGTCTGGGCGATCCACGCCGCCCACGGGCTCGGCCCGACCCTCGAGCAGGGCCGCGGCCTCCACGGCGCGACGTTCTGGCACGTCTTCATCCCGTCGCTCACCGCGACGATCGGCTTCTGGTCGACGCTGTCGCTCAACATGCCCGACTTCACCCGCTTCGGCCGGTCGCAGCGCGAGCAGGCGATCGGCCAGGTCGTCGCGCTGCCGACGACGATGACGGTGTTCGCCGCGATGGGCATCATGATCACGTCGGCGACGGTGATCATCTACGGAGGCGCGATCCGCGAGCCGATCACGCTGGTCAGCCACTTCCACAGCCGGCTCATCGTCGCGGTCGCCACCTTCACGATCGTCGTCGCGACGCTGGCGGTCAACATCGCCGCCAACGTCGTCTCGCCGGCCAACGACTTCGCCAACGCCTTCCCGCAGCGGATCGACTTCAAGACCGGCGGCCTCATCACCGGCGTGCTCGGCATCGCCTTCATGCCGTGGGAGCTGCTCGCCAACTCGAAGCGCTACATCGACGGCTGGCTGATCGGCTACTCCGGCGCGCTCGGCGCGATCGCCGGCGTGCTGATCGCCGACTACTGGCTCATCCGCAAGACGCGCCTGGCGCTGCACGACCTCTACATGGCCGAGGGCGTGTACCGCTACACGAACGGCTGGAACCGGGCGGCGGTCATCGCGACGCTGCTCGGCGCCGGCGTCGCGCTCGGCGGCGCGTTCTGGTCGCCGATGCACCGGATCTACGACTGGGCATGGTTCATCGGGTTCGGCCTGGCGGGAGCGACCTACCTGCTGTTGATGCGCGGGCGCCCGCCGGCGGGGGTGTAACCTCGAAGGCCGAGGGGCGTAGGCCATTCGCGCGGCCGCGCCGCAGCCACCATGGCCGATCCAAGCATCCATCCGTCGGAGATCACGCCGCCCGAGGTCTACTTCAGCCGCCGCCGCTTCCTGCGCGCGGGGGCGATCGCGGCCGGCGCGGTCGGCACCGGGCTCCTCTACCGGAAGCTCAACGGCGTCGAGCTGGCGAAGGTGACCACCGCCGGCATCGACGGCGTCGTGGCGGCGCCGGCGGCCGGTGACGCGAGCGGCTTCCATGCGACCGACAAGCCGACGCCGCTCGAGAGCATCGCCAACTACAACAACTTCTACGAGTTCACGACCGACAAGGACGGCGTGGCCGGCGCGGCGGACGGCTTCGACACCCGCGACTGGAAGCTCGAGGTGGGCGGGCTGGTCGGCAAGCCGAAGGTGTTCGACCTCGACGACCTGCGCCGCGTGAGCGCGCCCGAGGAGCGGGTGTACCGCATGCGCTGCGTCGAGACCTGGTCGATGGTGATCCCATGGGTCGGCTGGTCGCTGTCGAAGCTGCTCGCGAAGGTCGAGCCGCAGGGCGACGCGAAGTTCGTCGCGCTGCAGACGCTCTACGACCCGAAGCGGATGCCGGGCCAGAAGACGAGCGTGCTGCCGTGGCCGTACGTCGAGGGGCTGCGGCTCGACGAGGCGATGCACCCGCTCGCGATCCTGGCGACCGGTCTCTACGGCCGCGAGCTGCCGCCGCAGGACGGCGCGCCGGTGCGGCTGGTGACGCCGTGGAAGTACGGCTTCAAGGGCATCAAGTCGATCGTGAAGATCACGCTCGTCGACAAGCAGCCGCCGACGACGTGGAACCAGGCGGCGCCCGGCGAGTACGGCTTCTACGCCAACGTCAACCCGCACCACGATCACCCGCGGTGGTCGCAGGCGAGCGAGCAGCGCATCGGCGAGAGCGGGCGGCGCGCGACCCTGATGTTCAACGGCTACGCCGACCAGGTGGCGAGCCTCTATGCGGGGCAAGACCTCGACGTGGACTTCTGAGGAGGACCCGATGAGACAGACCTCGAGACTCCACCCGAGACCCCGCACGCCCAGCGTCATGGTCGTTCGCTCGCGGACGCTCGCCGGGGCGGGGCAGGACCTCGATGTCGACTTCTAGCGCGTTCGAGCAGGCGGTCGGCGCGCCGGCGGCGGCGCGACGCGAGCTGCCGGCGTTCGACGCGTCGTTCGCGCGCTGGTTCGCCGGCGTGTGCGGGCTGGTGCCGCTCGCCGTGCTCGTCTGGGACGCGCTGCACGGCAAGCTCGGCGTCAACGGCGTCAACTACGCGATCCGGACGACGGGGCTGCTCGGGCTGGTCTTCCTGACGATCACGCTGATGATCACGCCGCTGCGGCGGCTGACGAACCGGCCGGTGCTGATCGCCGCGCGCCGCAACCTCGGGCTGCTCGGCTTCGGCTACATCGCGCTCCACTTCATCATCTACTTCTGGTGGGACCGCGAGCACAGCGTCTCGAGCACCGTCCACGAGATCATCGCGCGCGAGTACCTGTGGTTCGGCTTCGGCGCGCTGGTGCTGATGCTGCCGCTCGCGATCACGTCGACCGACGCGATGGTGGCGCGGCTGGGCGCGAAGCGGTGGAAGCTGCTGCACCGGCTCGTCTACGTGATCGTCGGCGCCGGCGTGCTGCACTACTACATGCAGGTCAAGGCGGACACCCGCCAGCCGAAGGCGTTCGCGGCGGTGCTCGCGGTGCTGCTCGCCTTCCGCGTCGGCTGGCACTACCTCGACCTGCGCAGGGCGGCGGCGAAGGCGATGCAGCGGTCGCGCGCCGGCGCCGGGGCCGCGGCCGCCTCGGGGCCGCCGGCGCCGAGAAAGTTCTGGAGCGGCGAGCTCAAGGTCGCGCGGGTCTTCGACGAGACGCCCGACGTGCGGACGTTCCGGCTGGTCGCGCCCGACGGCAGCCCGCCGCCGTTCCTGCACCAGCCCGGCCAGTACCTGACGCTCGCGCTGACGATCGGCGGCCAGCGGATCAACCGGTCGTACACGATCGCGTCGTCGCCGACCCGCGGCGGCCACGTCGAGATCACGGTGAAGCGGCTGTCCGACGGCCGCGGCTCGCCGCACGTGCACGCGTCGCTGGTCGAGGGCGCGACCGTGAAGGTCTCGGCGCCCGCCGGCAAGTTCACCTTCGACGGCCGCGGCGTCGATCGCGTGCTGCTGCTCGCCGGCGGCGTCGGCGTGACGCCGGTGATGGCGATGGCGCGCTACCTGACCGACCGCGGCTGGCCGGGCCACATCCACTTCGTCTTCTCGGTGCGGACGCCGACCGACATCATCTTCGCCGACGAGCTCGCCTACCTCGCGCGCCGGCACAAGAACTTCCACCTCTGCATCGTCGCGACCCAGGCCGGCGACGACTGGAAGGGCGACCGCGGCCGCGTCTCGCTCGAGCTCTTGCGCCGCGAGGTGCCCGACCTCGAGCGGACGCCGGTCTACCTGTGCGGCCCCGAGCCGATGATGGACGCGATGCGCGCGCTCCTGATCGGCGCGGGCGTGCCGGCCGCCGCCATCCACACCGAGGCGTTCGTGTCGACGCCGGCGCCGGCCGACCTCGCCGACGACGGCCCGGCCCTGCTCGGCGCCGCGGCGGCGATGATGACCGGCGCGACCCGGGTGCCGTCGGAGACCCCGGTGGCGATCCGCTTCAAGCGGTCGGCGCGCGACGGCGAGCTGTCCGCCGACCGGACGGTGCTCGAGGCGGCCGAGGAGTGCGGCGTCGACCTGCCGTACGAGTGCCGGTCTGGAGTCTGCGGCCAGTGCAAGACGCGCCTGGTCTCCGGCGAGGTCGCGATGGACTCGACCGACGCGCTGAGCGCCCCCGAGCGCGCCCGCGGGCTCATCCTCGCCTGCCAGGCCCGCGCGATCACCGACGTCGTCATCGACGCCTGACCTCGCGGGCCGCCGCGGACGACGCCCGCGCGGAAGCGCGCCGTGGCCGCGGCCGGAGCGGTATGCTCGTCGCGCCATGATGAACGCGGCGGATCTCGACGAGAATCGACGAGGGCGGATCTCGCCCGGCCAGGCCGCCGGGATCCGGCGCTCGATCCGGTCCTCGTGCCTGTGGCTCGCCGCCATCGTCGCGATCGCCGTCGCGATGCCGTGGGTCTACCACGCGATGCACCCGGCCGAGCTCGCGAGCCGGACGGTGCGCGTCGCTGCGGGCGCCGCGGTGATCGCCATCGTGCTGCTCGCGGTGCTCGTGTTCGTCGCGCCGCTCTGGCGGCGCATGCTCGCCGATCTCGCGACCGGCGAGGTCGAGCGTGTCGAGGGCAAGCCGACCCACACGTACCGTTCGCCCCAGGCCCGCGAGATGCGCATCACGATCGACGGCGTCCGCCTGCGCGGCCACGGCGACGGCCTGTGGAAGCTGATGCGCTCCCACCGCGTGCTGCGCGTCTACTACCTCCGCACCTCCGGCTACATCGTCTCCGCAGAGCCCGCCGCCTGAGCCGTGCCGTGCCGGGCGTGTGCGTGTGTCCCGCACCGGCTCGCCTCCCGCGAAGCCATCCACGCCGGTTGGCCGGCGCCGGTCCGAGGCGTCACTCGAAGGCCTGGTCGATGACCTCGTCGCGGTCGAGGCGGTGGGCGGCCTCGACGGACTGGTAGGCGCGGACGAGCACGGCGACGATGAAGACGCGCAGGATGATGGCGCCGACCGGTGGCTGGCTGCTGCTCGCCAGCGCGATCATGACGATGCCGTCGAGGACCTCGATGGCGATCGCCACGGCGAGCGCGACCCGCGACCGGTAGCGGTACACGGCGTAGCCGAGGCCGGCGAGCAGCAGGCCGACGACGCCGGGGCCGTAGGCGAGCGCGCGCAGGTCGTCGGCGAACGTGAGGATGACCCCCGCGACCACCAGGTTGAGCGAGGCCACCGCCCACAGCAGGCGGGCCGCCGCGCGCACGGCCATGCGCGGATCGTTGATCGCCCCCGCGACCGGGCGGCCGTTCAGGGTGAGCGCGAGGCCGGCGGAGCCCAGCTTCCTCTCGAAGCCGACGCGCAACCGGCGCCCGTCGGGCAGCGTGAAGTCGGCGCCCTCGCGCAGCGCGCGCATGTTGCGGATCGGCGGGCCGACCGGCTGATCGTCGAGGAGAACCTCGGTCTTGCGCCCGAACCACCGTCGCTTGATCGCCAGCCGCCTGGGCCCTCCGCGATCGATCGCGAACCTCTGCGTGCGCGCCATGTCGCTTGCTCCCGCCGCGACGTCGCGGCAGGAAATTTTCGCACGACTCCTGCCGGCGCGTCAGCTGCGGTCGGCGGGGGAACGTCCGGTGGGCGACGGCGGGGCGTTCGCGTCACGCGGGGGCGTGAGGGAGCATCGGGTCGCGATCGGTGCGGAAGAGCGAGAATCCGACGACCAGCACCGCGACGATCACGTTGTTCCACACGGTCCAGCCGTTGGCGTGCCGGAAGGCGTTGGTGGAGAGGAAGAGATAGATGCCCGCGGCCGTGTCGATCCACTGCACGGGCGGCGCCCAGAACGCCGCCGCTGCCGCGCCCGCGATGACGAGCCCGACGATCCACGAGTTGGCGCCGGCGGCCACCGTGTGGAACCACAGGAACGCCGAGATGAACAGCCACACGCCGAGCGCGAGGTTGATCCACTGGGGCCAGGGAGTGCCGCGGCCGGTGGTGCCGCGGCGCATCGTCATCGAATGCATCGCCATGAGCAGCCTCCTGCTCCTTGTGCAAGCAAGCGCAGTGCCGCCCGCGCACGCCGTGGGTGCAACGCCCCGGTGCTCGGCCTCGTCGAGGCCGCGCGCGCCCGAGGCTCGGTCACGCGGCGGCCGGCCGCGCTGCGCCGCGCCGCGCGCGACGCCGGGTCAGCGGCCTCGCGACGTGGACATGCGCTCCCTCTCGCCGACGACGAGGCCGCGCGCGGGGGAGGTCAGTACTCGCCCTTGATGACGAAGTACGAGCCGCGGATCGTGCCCGCCAGCTTCGACTTCTGCGTGGCGAACTTGAACTGCTTCGCGAGCTCGTCGGGGACCGGCATGCCGTCGGAGAGCTTGAAGCCGACCGCGCGCTTCTTCGCGTCGTCGATCGTGTACATCACGTTGATCGAGAGCCCGCTCGCGTAGAAGACGTACGCCATGCGGATGTTCTCGACCTGGAACGACGTCGCCTCGAGGGGCGGCGACGCGATCACGAGGTCGCGCTCCTCGCGCAGGATCCTGTGCACCCAGTCGATCGTCTTCCTGGCCTTGCTCGCCGGCTCGACGGCGAAGTCGTGGTCGTACTTGTTCTTGAAGTAGCGGGCCTCGTTGGCGCGCAGGCCGGCGAGGGCCGCCGCGACCGGCGACGCTTCGAGGCCGGCCGTCGAGACGTTCTTGAAATCGACGACGTGGGGCATGGCGCGGCGACGATAGTGACCGATCGCCGCCGGCGCAAGCGAGGCCCGGATCCGTGGACGGTAGGGACCGCGGTACGGCCGCGCGCCGCGCGCGAAGTGCAGCGTCGCCAGCCCGGCGACGAACGAGCGCCGGCCGAGCCGCACGGCGTGCTTCATCCGCGCCATCGCCTCGTCGCCGCAACCGGTGAGCTGGAGCACCTGGGCCAGGAGCGCGTGCGCCGCCGCGAAGC
The DNA here is from genome assembly GCA_035546475.1 of Kofleriaceae bacterium. GTDB lineage: Bacteria > Myxococcota_A > Polyangia > Haliangiales > Haliangiaceae > UBA2376. The sequence goes on along the minus strand of DASZXE010000402.1, from coordinate 11,206 downwards.
TGGGGTTGTGCGCATCGCGATCTCGAGCGACTGCGCGGCGCGGGTCAGGGCCCGACGATGATCGCCGATGGGCCGTAGACCGCCACGACGTCCCGCGCATGGTGCCCGGCTCTCGCGGAATGCCCGTGCGATAGTCCGCGCATGTCCGAGCTGCAGGCGACGCAGATCAAGGCGATCACCAGCGACGGGGCGGATCACCGCAGCTCCGTGGTCCTCGACGGTGCCACCGCGGTCGTCGGCGTCGGCGGCAACGGTCACGCCGGCGATCTCCAGCTCTACCCGATCCCGGCGCCGGCGAGTTCTTCGCGGCGACGCAGTACGACTGGAACTTCTGGAACTCGGCGGACCTGAGAGCGACGCACGAGCTCGCCGGCGAGCACAACGTGACCTACACGTCGGCGGATCGGCCGATCCAGATCGTCGTCGGCAACACGTACGAGCTGCACGTGCAGGCCTTCAACCGCTACGAAGATCAGTACCTGCACAGCCCGGTCGCGATCATCGGGATCGCGCCCCAGGGTCCACCCCGGTCGCGAGACATCTCCGTCGGTACGCTGGATCCCTGATCACGCGGGAGCGCGCGTGCCGCGTGGGGCGCCGCGGCAGACCGCCCCCGCTGGCGCCGCGCCCGGCCCGTGAGCGAAAGCCGCTGACCGGCGGGATTCCGGACGCGGTGCGTTCGGGCGATCATGGCGGCGTGTCAGCTCGTCGCCTGGCGTTCGCGATCCTCCCTGCGCTCCTGCTCGCGGGCTGCGGCGAGGATGGCGGGCGCGCCCTCGACGACGCGGGGGGCTTCGATGGAGGCGGTGATGCGTCCGGTGATGCGGCGGACGGCATGGCCGATCCGTGCCCGGCGACGGCGCCGGCGTGCCCGTCGTTGCCCGCCGGCTATGCGGCGGGCGACGGCCTGCGCGCGATCGACCGCTGCGCGTTCCCGCTGGCGGAGCGCGACACGTGGGCGGTGCGCGGCTCGATCGTCGACGCGCTGCCGGCGTCGGTCGCGCGCGTCGGGCTCGCCGACGTCGCGGGCGATCTCAACCGCAGCGCGACGCGGGTCGCGGCCGCGGCGCTGCCCGGCAGTCCGCCGGGCGTGCAACTCGCCTTCACCTGGCAGTCGGGCGACCAGGACGTCGCGTACTGGATCCCGCAGGGGATCACCGGCTGGTTCGATGGCACCGGCGGCGGGCTGGTCGCCGGCCGCAAGCTCCTGCTGGTGAGCTGGTATCACGACCCCGCGTCCGAGCCGGGCGCGACCGTCGACAAGGGCGTGCGGATCGCGATCGTCGACGTCACCGATGCGGCGGCGATCCGCTATCGCTTCGCGCTGCTCGTCGATCCGGTGATCCGCGACGGCCGCCCCGACTTCGATCCGGTCTCGGTCCACTCGGGCGGCCTCGCCTGGTTCGGCGATTACCTGTACGTCCCCGACACCAGCCGCGGCCTGCGCGTCTTCGATCTGACCCGGATGCTCACCGTCGACACCAGCGTCGACAGCCTCGGCTACGACGCCGCGACCGGCGCCTACCACGCGCACGGTTACCGCTACGTCATCCCCCAGGTCGACACCTACGAGGACGACGGCGCGTGCAGCCCCCGGTTCTCGTACCTGTCGCTCGACCGCGGCGCGACGCCGCCGGCGCTGGTGTCGGGCGAGTACGACGCGACGTCGATCGGCGGCCGCCTGTTCCGGTGGCCGCTCGACCCGGTGAGCGGCCGGCTCGCACTCACCGATCGCGGCCGCGTGATCGGCGGCGACGCCTGGTTCCTCGGCGAGACGAACGTGCAGGGCGCGGCCTCGCGCGGGCCGGTGACCTGGCTGTCGTCGAGCGCGCCGGCCGGCGGCCGCGGGGCGCTGTACCGGACCGGGGTCGGCCAGCGGTCGGTCGCGCTCGGCTGGCTCGACGCGCCCGAGGACCTTGCGTTCGACGGCGGGGGCGACCTGTTGTGGTCGCTGAGCGAGGCGGCCGGCGCGCGCTACGTCATCGCGGTCGCCCGCACCGCGATCGATTGATCGACCGATCGACCGATCGACCGATCGACCGATCGGCTGGGCGGCCGCGCGCGTTCGCCGGCGCGACCGGTGGAATCCCACCATCGCGGCGCCGAGCTGGTGATGTCCGGACGTCGGACCCCGGCCACCGGCGCGGCGCACGGCGCGCCGGTCGCGGCCAGACGCGCGCGCTCGACGGTGCGTGGCGCGGACCGGGGGGCGTGCTCGCTGGCACGGGCACTGCACAGCGCGGCGGGCATGGGCCGCTCGCGTCTCGTCCTCGCCGCGTCGATCGCGCTCGTGCTCGACGGCGGCTGTCTCTACGCCAGCCACTCGCTGCAGCTCTCGCACGGCACGTACACGAACTACCCGGCGTCGGTGGAAGGAGAGCACGCCCGCCGCGCGCACCGCCGCAAGCTGGCGCTGCTCGGCGGCCCGCTCGAGATGATCGCCGGCGTCGGCCTCACCAGCCTCGCGCTGTTCGCGCCCAGCACGCCGCAACCGGACGACGATCCCGGCGAGTCGTGGAGCGGCGGCGTCGAGAGCGGCGCCAAGGACCTCGCCGGCCGGCTGCTGCTCGCCACCGCCGGCAGCGGCCTCGCGGTGTCGGGGCTCGGCGACATCGTCCTCGGCGCCACCGATCCGGCCTTCTCGAGCCCGCTCATCCGCGGCGGCGCGCTCGTGCCCGCCGACCAGATCGATCGCGTCGCGCCCGCGCGCGGGCCGCGGTTCGACTTCCACTTCGGCGAGATGGCGTCGCTGCGCGCGATCGGCGAGGACGGCGGGATGGGCCTCGCCCGCTGGCTGACGCCGTCCTTGCGCATGCGCGAGGCGGTGACCGGCGGCTACGACCTCGTCTTCCGCCACCCCGAGGACGGCCCGCGCTGGTGGCTGGGCGGCGAGGTCGGCGTCGACTGGGCGTTCGCGCGCCGCCACGCCGGGCTGTACCCGAGCAAGTCGATCGGCCTCTACGGCGCCGCCGCGTGGACGCGCGTCGACGACCTCGATCGCGCCATTCTGCACGCGGGCCTGTCGACGAGCATGCCCCAGGGCCAGTTGCGGCTCGGGGCCACCTTCATCCCCGGCGTCGACACGGCCCCGACGGTCGAGCTCGGCTGGCGCATGGAGTGGGAGGTCGACTGACGCCGGCGCCGGCGCGCCGCGCGATCAGGGCGCGACGGTGAAGCGGCGCGGCGCACACGCGACCATGCGGCAGTGGAGTGCGTAGTCGCCCGGCGCGAGGGGCGGCGAGAAGACATCGAGGCGATAGTCGCGCTCGAGCGTCTGGCCCGGCTGCAGCACGAGCCGCTCCGCGTCCTCGGCGCGCGGCACCGGCGGCGGGACGGTCGGGACGCGCTGGTCGCGCGCGTCGCGCACCTCGACGGCGAGCACGGCGAGCTCGACCGCGCCGTGGGTCAGCACCAGCTCGTCGGGCCCGGGGTTCGTGATGACCAGGTGCGCCGTCAGCTCGGCCGACGAGCGCACCACCGCCGGCGCGGTCAAGACGCCCGCGAAGGTCGCCGGCCCGGTGCCGGTCGCCGGCGCGCCATCGGCAGGCGCCGTCGACGGCGTCGCGCGGCCCGGCCCCGGCTGGTGACATCCGGCGAGGAGCAGGCAGGCGATCCACGAGCGCACGCGCCGAGTCTACGCGCGAAGGCGAGCGGCCGGTGGCGCGCGCGGGATATCGTCGGCGGATGAGCAGAGGGATCGTGATCGCCAGTCTGATCGCGTGTGTCGGCTGCAAGGGCAGGGCGGCGAAGGAGCAGCGCGCGGGTGGCGCGGGTGGCGCGGGCACGGGGAGCGCCGCGGCCAGCGCGGGCGCGGCGGCGACCGGCAGCGGCAGCACAGGCACAGGCACAGGCACCGGCACAGGCAGCGGTGGCACCACCGCCGGCACCGCCGCCGCCGCCGCGACCGGGCGGCCGAAGGCGAAGGCCGACCCGAAGCCGCAGCCGCTCACCGCCGACGAGAAGGCCGCCCGCAAGAAGTTCTGGGCCGCGATGACCCGCGGCCGCGACGCGACCCACGAGAAGGATTACGACACGGCGAACACCGCCTTCACGGAGGCCCTCGCGCTCGTCAAGGACAGCCCGCGCGCCCTCGGCGAGCGCGGCTACGCCGAGCTGCTCGCCAGGCAGTACGACACCGCCGAGCAGGACCTCCGCAAGTCGCTGTCGCTCACCAGGACGGCGTCGCTGGTCGGCGCCGACTGGTACAACCTCGGCCTCCTCGAGGAGGCGCGCGGCAACCTCGAGCTCGCCCGCGTCGACTTCGCGACCTCGAACGCGATCCATCCGACGAAGTCGGCGGCGGGCAAGCTGTCGGGGAAGTCGTCGTGCACCGCCGAGGTCGCGGCCGCGCCCGCCGCGAAGAAGTACGCGAGCTGGCTCGCCCTCTGGAAGTCGTACGCCGATGCCGACTCGCCGGGCGGCTGCTACGAGGGCGACGACGCGACGCCGAAGGTGACGACCGACGACGAGGCGCGTGCCGCGCTGTGCGGTGTCGACGACGGCGGCGCGCCGGGCTGCGCGGGCGACGCGCCGTGGCTCGTCTCCTACGGCGATCCGATGTGCGCGCTGACGAGGTCGGTCGTCGAGCCGGCCGCCGACGGCTCGCTGCTGGTGTGGTCCGATCTCGGCTCGGGCATGGGCGGCCGCTGCGGCTCCGAGGACGAGCTCACCGTCGAGGCCGCCGGCACGACGATCCACCTGACCGCGTCGCGCGACGTGCAGGAGATGGAGGAGGTCTACGCCGACCACGACGGCAACATCCGCGACGTGAGCGAGTGCGAGAAGGATTGCGACACGCTCTGCGACCGGTACGACTGCTCGACGGCCTGCTTCGACAACAACGACGAGGTCGACGACTACTACCTCGACGCGAAGACCGGCCGCGGTCTCGTCGAGATCGTCCACCACGGCGGCATCACGTTCACGCCGGCCGCCGGCGACGTCGCCATCAAGGGCGCCGGCTGCGAGGAGACCGTACCGTTCGCGAAGTAGTCATTCGGCCGGCTGCAGCTCGGACAGCGGCGGCATGGCGGCGAGCGCGCGCCACCTCGCGGCGACCACGAGCACGACGATCGTCGCGACCGCGCCGCCGCCGATGATCGCGGGCACCGTGCCGAACAGGCCGGCGGCCGCGCCCGACTCGGCGGCGCCGAGCTCGTTCGACATGCCGATGAAGACGTAGTGCACCGCGCTGACGCGGCCGCGGATCGCGTCGGGCACCACCATCTGCTCGAGCGTGAGCCGGATGACGACGGAGACGTTGTCGAGCGCGCCGCAGGCGACCAGCAGCGCCACGCTCAGCGGGAACGACGTCGACAGGCCGAAGCCGACGGTCGCCAGGCCGAACAGCGCGACGACGACGAGCAGCACGCGGCCCGGCCGCTTCCACGGCGCGAGGCGGCCGCCGGCGATCGCCATCAGCACCGCGCCCGCCGACTGCGCCGCGCGCAGCACGCCGTAGCCGAACGGGCCGACGTGCAGCACGTCGGTGGCGACCGCGGGCAAGAGCGCGGTGACGCCCGCGAACAGCACGGCGAACATGTCGAGCGTCAGCGCCGGCAGGAGCAGCGGCGACCGGAAGATGAAGCGCAGCCCGGCGCGCCAGTCCTTGCGCGCGCTCGCGCCGGCGCTCGCGGCCGCCTGCGGGACGCGCGGTCTCGGCAGCGCGCGGTAGAGCGCGCCGCTGGCGAGGCCGGTCAGCGCGACCGCCGCGTAGACGTACGCAGGCGCGACCCAGGTCAGCGCGAGGCCGGCGAGCGCGGGGCCGGTGATCGACGCCAGCTCCTGCAGGCTCGCGCCGATCCGGTTGACGCGCCCGAGCTCGCCGCGCTCGATGATGAGCGGCACCAGCGACGAGCTGGCCGGCGCGTGCACGCTCGTGACCGCGCCCTGCGCCAGCAGGATCGCCAGGTACGTCCACACCGGCAGCGCGAAGTGAGAGCACGCCGCGAGGCCGAGCCCGAGCACGCCGGTGAGGGTGGCGGCCGCGGTCGCGAGCGCGCGGCGGTCGTGGCGGTCGACGAGCGCGCCGCTCGGCACGAACAGCAGCACGACCGGCAGCACCTGCACGAGCCCGACCCCCGCGATGACGAACTTGCTGTGCGTGCGCAGGTACAGCTCGTACAGGACCGTCGCGTTGATGACGGCGCGCCCGAAGCTGTTGAGGGAACGCGCCCCGACCAGGCGCGCGATCGGGGACGGCTCGGGCACGACGCTCGATGCTACACGACCGCGGATCGGGCCGCGCCGTCGTGCGGCCCGCGGCGGATCACCTCGGCGGCGGCGCGGGCGCGGTGGCCGGCGACGCCGGGGTCGCCGAGGTCGCCGGGGTCGCCGGCGCGAGGCGGTCGTGCTCGCTCGCCGTCCAGTCGCACAGCGTCTTCAGGTCGGCGCTCGACAGCTTCGCGTCGCGATGGATGATGAGGTAGCTCGACAGCGGCATGTCACCCGAGCGCGCCTCGCGGCAGATCGCGAGCAGCCGCCGGGCCTGGCGATCGACCGGCAGGTCGGCCCACGTCGAGAACGACATCGCGCGCCGGCCGTCGTGGACGTGGTGCGCGACGAACCACGACATCGGCGCGACGTTGGTGTACCAGGGCCAGCGCGTCCGGTTCGAGTGACAGTCGGCGCACGCGCGGTCGAGGATCGACCGCACCGCCGGCGGCGGCGACAGCACTGCCTCGAGGGTGCGCGCCGGATCCTCCGGCGGGTTGTCGCGCGTCGGCCGGAACACCTGGATGACCAGGAAGAGCCCGACGATCACCAGCGCCACGCGCTTGAGGGTCCTGCGAGAGCGGTCGTTCACCGGCGCAGCATAGCCCGCCACCCCGAGGTGCGACCCCTGCGACGGGCGCGACATGCGGCCCGACACCCGGCCCGCGCGGCGGATGAAGGACCTGTCACGACGAGCGCCGGCGCGGACTGCGGTAGGTTACGCGGCATGAAGACCCGGGCTCTCTCGCTCCTGCTCCTCTTCGTCGCGTGTGGCGGGAAGGCCAAGCCGCCCGCCCCCGAGCCGACGCCGCCGACCGACGTCACCGCGACCCCACCCGCGCCGACGCCCACGCCGGCGCCGACGCCGCCGCCGGCACCGCCGGCGCCACCGCCGCACGTGAACCCGCTCTTCCAGCAGAGCACGCTCTACCTGCAGGCGCCGGCGTTCGATCAGCTCCAGGAGTCGGACTACATGCCGGCCTTCACCGAGGGCATCGCCCAGGAGAACGCCGAGATCCAGAAGATCGCGGACGCGAGCGATCCACCGACGTTCGACAACACGATCGTCGCGCTCGAGCAGACCGGCGACCTGCTCGCCCGCACCGAGAAGGTCTTCTTCAACCTGTCGCAGTCGCTCGACGACGACACGATGGAGCAGATCAAGGCCGACATCGAGCCCAAGCTCGCCGAGCACGCCGACGACATCCACCTCAACCCGAAGCTGTTCGCGCGCATCGACACGCTCTACAAGGCGCGCAAGAAGCTCGGGCTCGACCCGGTGAGCCTGCGCCTGCTCGAGCGCTACCACCTCGACTATGTCCGCGCGGGCGCGAACCTGAACGCGGCGGACCAGGAGAAGCTGCGCGCGCTCAACAAGGAAGAGTCGACGCTCGAGACCAAGTACTCCGAGCTGCAGATCAAGGAGATGAACGCGGGCGCGATCGTCGTCGACGACGTCAAGGAGCTCGACGGCCTGTCGCCGTCCGACATCGCGGCGGCCGCCGAGGCCGCGCACGACCGCAAGCTCGACGGCAAGTGGGTGCTGCCGCTCATCAACACGACCGGCCAGCCGGAGCAGGCGTCGCTGACCAACCGCGCGCTGCGCGAGAGGATCTACCGCGCGTCGATCGCGCGCGGCCGCCAGGGCAACGACAACGACGTCACCAAGGTCATCGCCCGGCTCGCCCAGCTCCGCGCGCAGAAGGCGAAGCTGCTCGGCTTCTCGAGCTTCGACGCCTACACGCTCGACGACCAGATGGCGAAGACGCCGAAGGCCGCCATCGCGCTCACCGCGAAGGTCGCCACCGCCGCGCTCAAGCGCGCGAAGGTCGAGGCCGCCGACATGCAGAAGCTGATCGACGGCGAGAAGGGCGGCTTCAAGCTCCAGCCGTGGGACTGGGACTTCTACTCGGAGAAGGTGCGCGCCGCGAAGTACGCGCTCGACGAGGCGCAGATCCGCCCGTACTTCGAGCTCGAGCACGTGCTGAACGACGGCGTCTTCTTCGCCGCCCACCAGCTCTACGGCCTCACGTTCAAGCAGCGCACCGACCTGCCGGTCTACCAGCCGGACGTCCGCGTCTACGAGGTCTTCGATGCCGACGGCTCGACGATCGGCCTCATCTACCTCGACTACTTCGCGCGCGAGAGCAAGCACGGCGGCGCGTGGATGGACAGCTTCGTCGACCAGAGCGACCTGCGCGGGCGCAAGGCGGTCGTCGTCAACGTGCTCAACGTCCCGAAGCCGGCGCCCGGCCAGCCGGCGCTGCTGACCTTCGACGACGTCACGACGATGTTCCACGAGTTCGGCCACGGCCTCCACGGCCTGCTGTCGAACGTGAAGTACCCGTACATGTCGGGGACGGCGACGCCGCGCGACTTCGTCGAGTTCCCGTCGCAGTTCAACGAGAACTGGGCGCTCGAGCCGGCGGTGCTCGCGAACTACGCGAAGCACTACCAGACCGGCGCGGCGATGCCGGCCGACCTCGTCGAGAAGATCAAGAAGTCGTCGACGTTCAACCAGGGCTTCGCGACGCTCGAGACCCTCGAGGCGGCGCTCATCGATCTGGAGTGGCACGCGCTCCCCGCGACGGCGCCGCTGCAGGACCCGGACGCGTTCGAGCTGTCGGCGCTGAAGAAGTACGGGGTGGACTTCGCGCCGGTGCCGCCGCGCTACCACTCGACGTACTTCTCGCACATCTGGGGCGGCGGCTACGCGGCCGGTTACTACGCGTACCTGTGGACCGCGGTGCTGGCGGCCGATGCGTACCAGTGGTTCGGCGAGCACGGCGGCATGACCGCGGCGAACGGCAAGATCTTCCGCGACGCGATCCTGTCGCGCGGCGGCACCGTCGACGCCCACGACCTGTACGTGAAGTTCCGCGGCAAGGAGCCGTCGCCGGCCGGCCTCATCAAGCAGCGCGGCCTGTAGCCGGCGCGGCGCGGGCCCGCGGCGGGCGCGAGGCGCTGCGCGGGCGGCCTGGACCGCGCGGGCACCGTGACGAGAATCCTTTGAACGGTCGGGGCGGGATCGGGCACGTTGGGGCAGTGAGCCCGCTGGACCTGGCCCTGCCCGCCGCCGTGGTGGCGCCCGCGGGCGACGATGACCTCGTCGCGCGGCTCCGGCGTGGCGAGCGCACGGCGATCGGCGAGGCGTACGCGGCGCACCACGCGTCGGTGCGGGCGTTCGCGCGGCACCTCGTCGGCGACGACGCGGCGGCGGAGGACATCGTGCACGACGCGTTCGTCGCGCTGCCGCGCGCGGTCGAGCGGTTCCGCGGCGAGGCGCCGCTGCGCGGGTTCCTCATCGGCGTGGCGGCGAACCAGGCGCGGCGGCACATCCGCTCGGCGATGCGCCGGCGCAAGGCGATGGCGCGCCTCGAGGAGACGCCGGCGACGGCGCCCGAGGGGCCGGACCAGGCGGCGGCGCGACGGCGGCTCGCGGACCGGCTGCTCGACGTGCTCGATCACCTGCCGGTCGATCAGCGGGTCGCGTTCGTGCTCTGCGAGGTCGAGCAGCGGACGTCGGTCGAGGTCGCGGTGATCCTCGGCGTGCCGGAGGGGACAGTGCGCACGCGGGCGTTCCACGCGCGGCGGCGCCTGCGCGAGCTGCTCGCCGAGGAGGACCCTCGTGGCTGACCGCGAGCTCGACGCGATGATCGCCGCGCTGCGGGACCGCGGCGCGCACGGCGAGCCGGTGCCACGGCAGGTCGACACGACCCGGCGGCGGGTGATGGCGAGCCTCGAGCAGCGCGCGACGGGGCGGCGGCGGCGCGTGGTCGTGATCGTCGCGGCGCTGACGCTCGGGACCGGGACCCTGTCGTGGGCGGCGACGACGGGGCGGCTGGCGCCGGTGCTCGCGCGGATCGGGCTGCGCGCGGACGTGGCGCCGTCGGTGGGGCCGGGGTCGGGCGCGATCGACAAGGTGCTGCGGCCGCACGGGGCGCGGGTGGCGCGGGTGGCGAGCGTGGCGAGCGTGGCGGATGATCGAGCGGTGGCGCCGGAGCCGGAGCCGGTGCCGGTGCTGGAAGCGCAGCCGACCGTGCCGGAGCTGCCGCTGCCGGCGCCGCCGCCGGTGAGCCACCGGCGCGCGCGGCCGGCGGTGACGACGCTCGACGAGAGCGCGGCCCGCTTCCGCCGCGCGGACGAGCTGCACGTGCGCGGCGCCGACGCCGATGCGCTCGCCGCGTGGGACGACTACCTGGCCGCGTATCCGACGAGCCCGCTCGCGGTCGAGGCCCGCTACAACCGCGCGCTCGTGCTGGTGCGGCTGCGGCGGTGGGACGAGGCTCGTCTGGCGCTGGCGCCGTTCGTCGCCGGTCGGGTGACGCCGCCGGGCTACCGGCAGGCGGAGGCGACGGCGCTGGTCGGCGCGATCGAGCGGCACCTGCACGCGGCCGCGCAAAAACGAGGCGAGCCGTGAACGATCGAGAGGGCTGCGGGTACCGGGCAGGCGTGAAGACCCACGGCCTGCGCACCACCCTCGCCTTGCTGCTCCTCTCGCTCGCCGGCGCGCCGCGGCGCGCGCGTGCCGAGGATGCGCCGCCGCGCGAGGCCTCCGCGGCTCCCGCACCGGTGGCCGCGCAGGTGGCCGCGGGCGCGACGACGCCGGGCGCGATCCACCTGATGGTGAACCGCGGCGCGCCGGATCGTGCGGCGCTCGCAGCGGCGGTCGCGGCGGAGCTGCGGCGGCCGGTCGAGATCGTCGACACCGAGGCGGCGTGCCCGCTGCCGTGCATGGTCGTCAGCGTCGATCGCAAGCACGACCACGTGTGCGTGCAGTACGCGACGCCGGCGGGCGTGCTGCGGCAGCGGACGATCGGCATCCCGGTCGATCCGCGCGAGTCGGTCGACGTCATCGCGCTGCTCGCGGGCAACGTGGTGCGCGAGGAGGCCGCGGCGCTGGTCGCGGAGCGCAGGGGGACGACGGCCTGACGGATCGCCACGTACCGTAAGGCCATGCAGATCTTCGGTGTGGACATCGGCGGCTCCGGCA
>DASZXE010000401.1:0-1766 GCA_035546475.1 Kofleriaceae bacterium | reverse complement strand
GGCTGCGCGTCGGCGACGACCGCCGCCGGCCGCCGCTTCGGCCGCCGGAACGCGCCGGTCGCCGGCACGATCGGCGGCCCGGGATCCGGCCCGAGCCCCGCGCGGGCCGCGAGCCGCCTCGCCACGTTCGACGTCGACGTCAGCGCGCGCGGCCCCTCCTCGCGCGGATCGAACTCGACGAAGCGCGGCCGGTCCGCCGGGTCGTCGACCGGCGGCGGCAGCGCGTCGCCCTCGACGTCGAGCACCACCGCCGTGATGTTGTCGTAGCCGCCCACCGCGCACGCGCCGTCGATCAGCGCCTGCGTGAGCTGGTCGAGGCCGCGGCGGTCGCCGAGGATCGTCGCGATCGTCGACTCGCCGAGCTGGTTCGTCAGCCCGTCCGAGCAGAGCAGCACGCGGTCGCCGCGCCGCAGCGAGCACAACGACAGCGACGGCTCGACGTCGGGCGCCACGCCGAGCGCCTGCAGGATCGTCCCGCCGCCCGCCAGGTAGTTCGCCTCCTCCTCGGTGATGCGGCCCGCGACCCGCAGCGCCTGGCCGACGGTCTGGTCGCGCGTCACCTGCACGAGGTTGCCCCGCCGCAGCACGTAGACGCGCGAGTCGCCGATCTGCGCGCTCACCAGGCAGTCGCCGGCGACGAAGCAGCCCGACAGCGTGGTGCCCATCCCGCGCAGGCCGGGCTCGCGGCGGCTCTCGCCGTGCACGCGCTGGTTGGCGAGCCGCACCGCGCGCCGCAGGATGCGCGCCGCGATCTCCGGATCGTCGGTGGCCTGGCCCTGCTTGAGCTCGCGCCAGGTCGTCTCGACCGCCAGCTCCGACGCGACGTCGCCGCCGGCGGCGCCGCCCATGCCGTCGCACACGACCGCGAAGATCCCGCGCGCGCCCTCGCTGACGATCTCGTCGTCGCCCGGCCACAGGGTGCCGTGGTCGAGGTCGCCGAGCGCGAAGGCGTCCTCGTTGCGCTCGCGAACCCGGCCGATGTCGGAGCGGCCGAAACCGCGGATCCGGCGGCCGGCCGGGCTGGTCACCGCCGCAGCTCGATCCGGAAGAGCTGGTCGCCGACCCGCAGGTGCTCGCCGTTGCGCACCGGCGCCGGTCCGGTGAGCCGGACGAACGTGCCGTTCGAGCTGCCGAGATCGGTGATGACCGCGCGCTGGCCGTTCCAGCCGATCGTGCAGTGCTTGCGCGAGAGGAAGGCGTCGTCGCTGAAGACGAGGTCGCCCTCCTCGCGGCCGATCACGATCTCCTCGTCGACGAGGTAGCGGACGTCGCGCACGCCGCCCGACGGCAGGAGCTGCGACAACCGGCCCCACGGATCGCGCGGCGGCGAGCCGAACAGCGCGACGCCGTGGCGGACCAGCGGCGCCGGGCTCTTCTCGTCGGCGTCGACCTTCTCGTAGCGGAGCACCTCGCGGCCGACGAGGACGACGGCGCCGTTCGCGAGCTCGACCGGCGCGTCGAGCTTGCGGAAGACGCCGTTCAGCGTGTCGATCGGGACGACCCGCACGCCGTCGCCGCTCTGCTCGAGGCGCGCGTGGTGGCGGGCGAGGAAGCGGTCCTGCTCGAAGACGATGTCGGCGTCGGCGCGGCCGATGATGACGAACTCCCCGGTGAGCGAGAACCGCTGGCCGTCGGAGCCGTCGCGGTTGACCGAGACGGCCGAGCCCCACGACGCCGGCGCGGGCGCGGCGGCGCGGGCGCGCGCGAGGTCGGGGCTGGGCATGCTCGCCGCGAGCGTCGACGCCTGGCCGAGCGCGGCCGCGCTG
>DASZXE010000400.1:0-8153 GCA_035546475.1 Kofleriaceae bacterium | reverse complement strand
GGGCCGGCGGGGCCCTGCGGACCGGCCGGGCCGATGTCGCCCGGGTCACCCTTCAGGCCGGGCAGGCCCTCGGGACCACGCGGTCCCTGCGGGCCGACCTCGCCCTGGGCGCCGGCGGGGCCGGCCGGGCCCTGCTCGCCCGGGGTTCCCCGCTCGCCCTGCGGGCCGGCGGGGCCGGACGGGCCGGCGGGACCGACGGGGCCGGCGGGGCCGACCTGACCTTCGGTGCTGGGGTCGGTGTCACCACACGCGGCGGCGACGAGCATGAAGAGCGAAGCGGCGATGCTGGCGAAGCGGATGTTCATGTTTTCTCCTGTCCCCCCAAGTCGCCCGCATCACGCGTGTGTTGAGCCTCCGCGCGACGATCTCGCGCATTCACCTCGGCGCAGATCGTCGCTCGCCCCGACGGGGTGACGCGCGCGATCGCGATCGCGCACGCCGCGCGCGCACGTATCGGATCACGACGTTCCTGCGCGGCGCGGTGCCGCGACGTGATGCATGGGCCCACATGCACCGCGCGCGCGCGTCGTCGATCAGCGCTTCAGTTGCCGCTCGGCTTGCGGACGACGAGCGCCTTGAACTCGTGCGGCACGAGGCCCATCAACCGGTCCTCGATCTTGTCCCAGCGCAGCTCGCCGACCTGCGCGAGGTCGAGCTTGCCGTCGACGCGCGCGGCGAGCAGCTCGGGCGTGTAGCCGAGCTTCGGCAGGTCGACGCCGGCGTCGGCGGCGAGCGCGCGCAGCGCCCGGAAGTGGCTGCGCGTCGTCGCCAGCCCCTGCTGATCGCGCGCGAGGTCGATGAGGTCCATCACGAAGTCGATGCGGCCGCCGAGGCCGCGCGCCATCGCCGCCTGGAGCAGGTGGCCGAAGTGCGTCGACAGCTCCGGGTGATCGAGGTGCGACGACAGCCGCGGCCACATCAGGCGGTCGCCGAACTCGGTGACGATCGCGGTGCCGTCGGGGGCGAGCCAGCCGGCGATGCGGATCATCAGCTCGAGCGCGCCGGTCAGCAGGTAGAACGGCTCGGGCGCGTCGTCGAGCACGATGCCGAGCTCCTTCACCAGCTCGCCGGTGCGGCCGAGCGCGGCCAGCTTCGCCGGGTCGACCTCGCCGCCCGAGCCGTCGGGCTCGAGGCCGACGTCGGCGCGCGAGAGCTGCACCGCCGGCAGGTCGCCGACCATCTCGTTGGCGAGGACGAGATCGAAGCCGTCGGCGGGCAGGTCGGCGGCGAGCGCGTCGCCGACCTCGACGGTGACCGGCAGCCCGGCGGTGCGCGCGCGCTGGGCGGCGGCGAGCGCCGGCGCGATCTCCTGGATCGTGTACGTCACCGCGAGGCCGCGCGCCTGCAGCGCCTCGCACACGGCGCGCGCGACGTAGCCGAGGCCGCCGCCGATCTCGAGCACGCGGATGCGCTCCTTCGGCAGCCGGTCCTCGCGGGCCAGCGCGTCGACGAGCGCGGCGCCGTAGGTCTTGCCGGCGAGCGCGGGGTGCGGCTCGCGGAACAGGTGCGAGAGCGTGGTCTCGCGGTGATCGAACTGCGCGGCGGCGTCCTCGACGTCGCGGTAGTAGTCGTCGGTGTGGACGTCGGTGATCGGCGCCTCGAGCGGCTCGCCCGGCTGCCAGCGGCGGTACGGCATCGTCGACGCCAGGTACTTCGGCGCCATCTGCGGGCGCTTGGCGAACATCGACATCGGGAACGCGCACAGCTTGATCGCCTGCACGTCGGAGTGCGCGAGCCGCACGACGAGCGCCTGCAGCTTCGCCGGGTCGTGCTTCGCGCGCAGCTCGTTCAGGCGGACCTCGCCGTCGAACGCGTCCCACATCCGCGTCTCGTCGGTGTCGAGCGCGAGCTGCTGGACCGGCCGCTCGCCCCACGCGGTCCACAGGGTCACGCGGTCGCCGTGGCGGCGCCACACGTTCCACTTGCCCTTGATGACGACCATCGGCCACAGGCCGGCGAGCTCGTCGTCGTCCGGCTCGACCAGGCAGGCGTGCTGGTAGAAGATGTCGACGAACTGGCGGGGATCCTGGCCCTCGAACGCGTCGGCGTGGCGGGCGACGACCTCCTCGACCGTGGCCGGCGCGGTGAACTGATCGAGGAACGCGATCAGGTCCGGGCTCATCTGCAGCAGGTAGCCGTAGAGGTCGTGGTAGAGGTAGACGGCGCCCTGGTGGGCGAAGGTCGAGAGGTGCTTCGAGCGCTGGAGCACGGCGGGCGATGCGGTCCCCGGGTTCATGCGCCGTTGGTACCATGCTCGCCGCGAGCGGTCGCGTGGCGGGCGCGGCCGGCAAGGGTTGCTCGGCGGCGCGATCGAGACGACGATGCCGGCGCGGGGGTGCCATGACCTACCTGTTCGAGACCGACGAGCACGCCGCGCTGCGGGCGCAGGCGCGCCGCTTCGCCACCGCCGAGATCGCGCCGCACGCGGCGGCGTGGGAGGAGGCGTGCGCGTTCCCCCGCGAGCTGTACCCGCGGATGGCGGCCGCCGGGCTGATGGGCATCGGCTATCCGGACGCGGTCGGCGGCAGCGGCGGCGACCTCGGCCACGTGCTGGCGGTCTGCGACGAGCTGATCGTCGCCGGCACCTCGGTCGGCACCGTCGTCGGGCTCGGCAGCCACGGCATCGCCGCGCCGCCGATCGTGCGGTTCGGCACCGCGGAGCAGCAGGCGCGGTTCGTGGCGCCGGTCCTGCGCGGCGAGCAGGTGTGCGCGCTGGCGGTCACCGAGCCGGGCGGCGGCAGCGACGTCGCGGCGCTGGCGACGCGCGCCGTGCGCGACGGCGACCACTACGTCGTCACCGGCGCCAAGACGTTCATCACCAGCGGCTGCCGCGCCGACTGGGTGCTGGCGGCGGTGCGCACCGGCGGCGCCGGCCACGCCGGCATCTCGTTCCTCGTCATCGAGCGCGGCACGCCGGGCTTCAGCGTCTCGAAGCAGCTCCGCAAGACCGGCTGGTGGCCGTCCGACACCGCGGAGCTCGCGTTCGACGGCTGCCGGGTGCCGGTCGCCAACCGGATCGGCGGCGAGCACGGGGCGTTCCCGATCATCATGAGCAACTTCGCGAGCGAGCGCCTGATGCTGGCGGGCCAGTGCGTGGCGATCGCGGAGCTGGCGTACCGCGAGGCGCGCCGCTACGCGCGCGCGCGCGAGGCGTTCGGCAAGCCGCTCGCCGGCTTCCAGGTGACGCGCCACAAGCTCGCCGACATGGCGACGCGCATCGCGGCGATCCGGGCGCTGACCGGCGAGGCGTGCGTGCGGGTGACGCGCGGCGAGCTGGCGCCCGCCCTGTGCGCGATGGCCAAGAACGCGGCCACCGACGCCTGCAGCGCCGTCGTCGACGCCGCCGTCCAGATCCACGGCGGCGCCGGCTACCTCCGCGACGTCGTCGTCGAGCGCCTCTACCGCGACGCCCGCCTCTACCCGATCGGCGGCGGCACCCGCGAGATCATGAACGAGATCATCTCCAAGGCCGAAGGCTACTGACCCGGACGGCCGGTCGTGTCGCCCGGGTACGTCCGTGGCGCTCTCGGCATCTCGACGACGGTCGCGGTCGCCCGTGGCCACGACGCCGACGAGGCGGGGTGGCCGGCGTCGCCCGCTCCTCCCGCGGCTCGGCATCGCCGCGGCGGGCGCCGCTCTGCGGGTCGCGCGCCACCTGTCGGCGAACCGTGGGTTCGGCGGGCTACTCGTCGAACCAGGTGGGGGAGGGGGCGTGGAGGGCGGGGAGGGTGGCGGTGACGGGGGCGGCGGGGCCGTCGACGGAGACGACCATGTGGGCGGGGTCGAGATCGAGGGTCGCGACGCGCGCGACGGCGGCCGGCGTCAGGGTCGCGACGGTCGAGGGCAGGGCGCGGAGCTGGTCGAGGGTCAGGCCCGCGCGCGCCGCGAGCTCGAGCTCGTCGGCGACCGAGGCGGTGTCGCGGGACGTCGCCAGCAGGTGGGCGACGACGCGGCGGCGGGCGCGCGCGAAGGCCGAGGCCTCGCCGGCGGCGTCGTGCTGCAGGGCCGCGAGCTCGCCGAGGACCGCGGCGGCCGCCTCGGGCGCGCGCGCCGGCACGAGCGCGGTCGTCACGAACAGGCCGCTGCCGCCGGCGCCGCCGTCGTAGGCGACGTGGACCCCGTAGCTGGCGCCCATCCCCTCGCGCACGAGGCGCAGCCGGTCGTTGATCATCTCGGTCAGGACCAGGCGGGCCGCGCGATCGTCCCTGCCGGTCGACGTCGCGGTGAAGCCGACGTACAGCGTGACCTGCGGCGCGGTCGGGATGCGCACGCCCATCCAGCTCGGGCCGGGCGCCGGGTGCGGCGGCGGCACCGGCGCGCGCGCAGCCGCGGTGCGCTTCGGCCACGCGCCGAACAGCTCGTCGACCTCGCGGCGCATGGCCGCGCGATCGAAGCCGCCGGTGATGATCAGCGTCGCGCCGTCCGGCACGTAGCGGGTGCGCCGCCAGCCGTCGAGCTCGCCGCGGGTGACGGCCGCGATCTGCGCGACGGTCGCCGGCGGCATCGCGTACGGGTGGCCCTTGCCGAACAGGCGCTCGCGGTAGACGACGCCCGACGGCGACGTCTCGTCGTCGCCGCGCTCGAGCAGGTTCTGGCGGGTGGTCGCGAGGTCCTTCGCCGCGTAGACGCCCTGGTCGAGCAGCCACGACAGCCGCCACAGGTGCCAGTCGCCGAACACCGCCAGCCCGGCAGCGCTGAAGACGGTCGAGTCGTCGTCGACCTCGGTGGAGAGCTGGGTGCCGAGGCCGAACGCCCAGTTGATGCGGTCGACGTCGGTGCCGTAGCTGCGGTCGTAGTCGTGATCGAGCAGGTCCGCCGCCAGCGTGGCGACGCCGGGCTCGCCGGCGGGCTCGTCGATGGAGCCGACCGGGTAGACCATGCGCGCGTCGAGGACCGGGCTCGACGGGTCGACGTAGATCAGCACGCGCAGGCCGTTCTTCAGGCGGAAGTCGTCGAGGTCGAGGCGATCGCCGCCGGGCGGCAGCGCGAGCGCGTGCGTGGCCTCGGCCGGATCGACCTCGAGCCGCCACGGCTTGAGGTCGTACGTCCGCTCGGCCGAGCCGAGCACGGCGGGCGCCGCCGTCCCCTTGCCGCTCGGCACGATGTGGACGACGTGCATGCGCGCTCGGTCGAACAGCTCGCGCGCGTGCTGGCTCAGCTCGTCCGCGGTGACCGCGTCGTCGGCCTGGAGGGTGCCGACCGCGAACATGTTGTCGGTCGTGTAGGTCAGGTAGTCGGCGATCCAGGCGCCGCGGTCCATCACCGAGTCGAGGCGCTCGACGGTGCGCGTCTGCATCAGGCCGCGCAGCGCGCCGACGCGCCGCAGCGCCTTCGGATCGTGCTTGGCGTCGAGGAAGAGGGCGCGGCCGCGCTCGAGCACGGCGTCGACCGCGGCGTCGAGGTGATCGCGGTCGCTGACGGTCACCACGACCTGCGTCGCGCGCTGGCGGCCGTCGCCGACGTAGCCGACGTCGGTGTCGATCACCCAGTCGTGCTCGCGGTCGAGGTCGTCGAGCTCGCCGGCCAGCGCGTGCAGCAGCATCTCGTGCGTCGCCTCGCCGGGGTCGCCCCACGGCGGCGCCGCGAAGTAGAGGACCGCCGCCGGGTGCGCGATGTCGGCGGTGTGCAGGGTGGTGTCGCCGCGCAGGATCGGCGGCGCGATGCCGGGCACGAGGCCGCCCGGCGACGTGCGCGTGATGGGGCCGAACCGGTGGCCGATCTCCTTGCCGACGACCGCGGGATCGAAGTGGCCGGTGACGACCAGGAACGCGCCCTGCGGCAGGTAGTTCGCGTCGTAGAAGGCGCAGACATCGGCCTTGGTCGCCGCGCGGACCTCGCGCGAGCCGGCCGGGCGCGCGTACGGGTGGTGCGCGCCCCACAGCTCGACGTTGACCTGCTCGAGGACGTCGGTGGTGGCGGTGTGGCGCTCGTCCGCCTCGGCGAGGACGACGTCGCGCTCGCGGGCGACGATCGCCGGGTCGAGGCGTTCGCACGGGCCGGCGAGCCGCGCGGCCTCGAGGTCGAGGAGATCGTCGAGGTGCTCGGCGAGCGCGGTCGACGTGTAGTGGACGTAGTCGTGGACGGTGTAGGCGTTCTGGTCGAGCGCCAGCGTCGAGAAGCGGTCCCACAGCGTGGCGCCGTCGCTGCCGGCGGGGAGCTCGAACGTCAGGTGCTCGACGAGGTGCGCGAGGCCGCCCTTGCCGGGCGGATCGAGCGACGCGCCCGCGCGGTAGCGGACATCGACGGTGACGAGGTTGGTGCGGTCGTCGGGGCGGAGCGCGACGATCATCCCGTTCGACAGCTCGAGGAGCTGCATCGGGTTGTCGATGCGGAGGTTGCGCTGGGCGACCGAGAGGCTGCCGAAGCGCGGTGCCGGCGTGCCGCAGCCCGCGGGGGCGAGGGCGAGGCCGAGCGCGGCGACGACGGAGACGGACGCGAGGAGGGGGACGGATACGCGGAACGCCGACATGTCGAGCGGCCATCGTATACGTGATCGACCGAGGGCTGTGCGAGGTACGCCGGTTCAGCGGGCCGGGGCCGCCGCGCGCGTGGGCCGTGAGCGAAGCTCGTCACGGCGCCAGCACGCCGTCGGCGCCGTACAGCTCGCCGCGCCACTCGATCGGCGCGACGATGACGGCGCCGTCGTCGCCGATCGCGACGTCGGTCATCGTCATCCCCGACGGCGCTTCCCACACCGGCTCCGGCTTGCCGGCGGCGTCGCCGTGCTCGTCGAGCCGCAGGCGGAACAGCCGGTGGCCCTCGCGGCCGAGCTGCAGCGCGAGCCAGCGGCCGTCGGGCGACAGCGCCTCGTCGAACGCCTCGGTGATGCCGGCGGCCAGCGCCGGCGGACCGCGCCGCTGCTTGCTGGTGCGCGGGTCCCACCAGGTGAGCTGGGTCTCGTCGGCCGACGCCAGCAGGAGCTCGCCGCGCGCGCGGTCGGCGCCGACGACGACCCGATCGAAGCGGGTCGCGAGCTGCGGCGCGCCGCCGTCGAGGCCGACGCGGAAGACGCGCGGGTGCTCCTCCTCCCACTCGTTGAAGTAGAGCTGGTCGCCGAGCCAGGCCGGGTTCGTGTGGCCGGGGCCGACGGTCGCGCGGTCCGGCGGCACCAGCCGCCTGGCGTCGTAGACGTAGAGGCCCGGCTCGTCGCTGGTGACGGTGACGGCGAGGCGGGCGCCGGTCGCGTCCCACGCCGGCCCGGCCATCGTCGCGCCGAGCGGCAGCGGCGTGCCGAGCGAGCGCACGGTGCCGTCGGTGCCGCGGACGACGAGCTCGCGGCGGCGGCGCACGTAGGCGAGCTCGCCGCCCGGGCCGACGGCCGGCGCCGAGACCGCGTCGTCGGTGCCGATCGGCGCGGGCGGCTGCTTGCCGAGATCCTGGAAGACGCCGCGCGGCCGGCAGTCGGTCCACACCAGCGCGCCGGCGGCCGAGACCGCGAGGCCGCTCGCGCGCACCCGCGGCACCACCAGCTCGTCCTGCGGCGCGCGCGCGTCGAGCCACCGCCGGCGGATGCCCTCCTCGGTCGCGTAGAGCAGCGAGCGATCGTCGGGCGCGAACGCGGCGCGCGCGTTGAGCAGGTGGTCGACCTTCGGGCAGGTGCCCTCGCCGGTCGCGAGCTCGAGGACGCAGATCATCGGCGGCGACGACGCGGTCTCGCCGACGGCGACGAGCTTCGTCCCGTCGTGCGACGGCGTGATCGTCTGCGCGATCGCGTCGTCGGGCATCGTGATCGCCACCTCGTCGTCGCCGCCGCTGACCTTGCGGATGCGCGAGCCCTCGTTGCTGACGTAGTAGTAGGCGCCGCCGGCGGCCGCCACCGACGGCGACACGCCCTTCGCGATCGTGCGCTCGACGCCGGTGCGCAGGTCGCGCGCGGCGAGCCGCGACGCGCTGCCGCCGCTGACGTCGGTGACGACGTAGACGATCTCGTCGGGGGTGAGCCCGGGCAGCGCGCGCCACTCCTGCGTCGCGTCGCGGGTGAGCTGCTCGGGCCGGCCGCCGGCGCGCAGCCGGTAGACGTCCATCACCGACGGCGAAGACCAGTCGTAGACGAGCGTCTGCTCGTCGAGGAACGCGGGCGCGTAGGCGCAGCCACCCGCCGACGTGATCGGCCCCGGCGCGAAGCCGGTGTGGCCGGGGACGAGCGGCGTGCG
>DASZXE010000399.1:0-4850 GCA_035546475.1 Kofleriaceae bacterium | reverse complement strand
CGAGGCGGCCGCGCCGGCGCGCGACCTCGGCGGCCAGCCGCAGCCCGCGCAGCGAGCCGCGCGCCCCCGCCGACAGGGTCGCCAGCACCTCGCCGGCCTCGGCCATCAGCGACCGCCGCACCAGGATGCGGGCGAGCATGGTGCCGATCGCGTCGCGCGCGTCGTCGACCGCCTCGGCGAGCGCGCGCAGGCTCTCGACCAGCAGGTGATCGAGGCCGGCGGCGGCGATGACCCGGTAGTGGTCCTGGCAGCGCGTCCACGCCTCGTCGACGTCGCCGGCGGCCAGCAGGTGCTGGATCGCGTCGACGAACGCCGGCGCGTCGGCGGCGGTCGCCGGGCGGAGGCCGTCACCCGCCTGCGCCAGCGCGAGCTCGGCGAGCTGCCGGTGGGCGGCCGCCCGCTCGCGCCGCGAGGCGACCCGGCCGATCGCGTCGCGCACCAGGTCGTGCACCATCGTCGCGCCGCGCCCGACGTCGACGAGGAGCTGGCGGGTCAGCTCGCGCAGCACCTCGGCGCCACCGGGGCCGCCGAGCGCGGGGGCGTCGGCGACGGTCGCGCGCCCGCGGCTCGACGCCAGCGCGAGCAGCATCTGGCGCGCCTCGGGCGCGAGCGCGCGCACGGTGTCGTCGAGGCCGCCGCTCTTGTCGGCGTCGCCGGCCAGCTCGCGCAGCACGTAGAACGGGCTGCCGCCCGAGCGGCGGAAGACCGCGCCGGCGTCGGGCGCCGACACGCCCATGCGCGCCGCGAGCTGGCGCACCAGATCGGCGGTGGCGCCGGCGTCGAGCGGGCCGAGCCGGTGGATGATCGGCGGCGGCGCGCCGGCCGGCAGCGTCAGCTCGCGGCGCGACGCGACCAGCAGCCGGCTCGCCCGCACGTGACGCGACAGGTAGCCGAGCAGGTCGGCGGCCTCCGCCGGATCCAGGTGGTGGAGGTCGTCGAGGAAGACGAGCGCCGGGTGCGCCTCGAGCGCGCCGGCGATGTCGGCGAGGTCGTCGCGCACGGTGCCGCCGGTCGCGAAGGTGAGCCGCCGGCGGCGGGCGCCGAGCTGCGCCTCGAGCGCGGCCGCCAGGTGGGCGGCGCCGAGGCCGGGCTGCGCCGACAGCACGACCGCCGGCGCGTCGGCCCAGCGCGGCTGGCGCTGCGCCTCCTCGACGAGCTTGAAGACCAGCTCGCTCTTGCCGACGCCGCCGACGCCGTAGAACAGGTGGAGCGTCTCGCCGGCGAGCAGCTCGAGCGCGCGCGCCAGCTCGGCGCTGCGGCCGACCCAGGTCGCCACCGCGCGCGGGAACGGCGGCGTCATCGGAGGCGGCAGCGTGCGCCGGCGGCCCGGCCGTTCGGTCGTCACCCGCCGAGCGTATCGCAGTGCCGCACCGCGATCAGCTCGTCCGGTCGGGCGCCCCGCCGCCACTACTGCACGCGGTAGCGCAGCGTGCCGCGGTGCCCGTCTCGCTCGACGGTGACCTCGGTCTGGCGCGCCGCCGCCAGCGCCTGGAACATCAGCAGCACGTCATCGGCCGAGGTCAGCGGCTTGCGGTCGATCTCCTCGACGATGTCGCCGTTCTCGAAGCCGAGCCACCGCATCGGATCGGTCGCCGACATCGCCCAGATCCGCGCGCCGACCATCCGGCCCGCGCGGAACGCCGGCACCAGCCGCAGGCTCGCCGTCAGCGACGTCGGGTCCTCCTCGATCTCGTCGAACAGGCTGCTGGTCAGCGTCAGCTCGCCGTCCCGGCAGGAGGCGAGGCCGTCGTAGTCGCCGAGGCTGTCGGGGCACGGCAGCCGCGGATCGCTGCCGCCCAGCCCCGACGCCAGCGCGCTGACCGCGAGCGCCGCCGACGTCGCGCCGTCGTCGCCGACCAGCCGCACCTCGACGAGGTCGGTCGTGTGCGCGGGGTCGGCGCGGTCCTCGGCGGTCGTGATCGCCTCGATCGCCGGCCACGCGCCGCCGAGCCGCTCGTGATCGAGCCCGCCGCGCCACCGCAGGTAGCGCTCGCGCAACGACAGCAGCGTCTCGCGGTCGTCGGCGGTGACGAAGACGCGCGCCTGCAGGCCGTCGCGCGGATCGGCGATGCCGCGCGCGTGGACGACGACGCCGGCGGCCAGCGCGAGATCCGCGACGCCGCGCACCGGCGCCGGCGGCAGGTCGGCCCAGCGGCGGCGGCGCTCGCGCGGCGCGAAGAACCGGTCGCGGCCGCTCGTCGGCTCGAGGCCGCCGGCCCACACCCGGTCGTCGCCGTGGGCCGCCAGCCCGTCGCACGCGTCGCGACGCGGCACGCCGGCCATCGCGACCATCGCGCCGTCCTCGCCCCACGCGACGACGACGATCGAGGCCTCGCGCGCCGCGTCGAGCACGCAGGCCGGCACCTCGTCGCCGGCGAGGGCGGTCACCGTCCGGTCGAGCCAGGTCCCGGTGACGCGCGCCGGCTCGGCGGCGACCACGACCTCGGCCTCGGACGGCACCAGCTCGAGCAGCCGGCCGGTGACGTCGACGGGCGGGTCGCACCCGGTCAGCCCGGCGAGCCCGGCGAGCCCGGCGAGCCCGGCGACCACCGCCGCCGCCAGCCCCGGGCATGCCGCGCCGCGCCGGAGTCCGTTCGCCGACCTCGGCAGGACCATGCCGCGTGTATACGCTAAGAAAGGACGCGCATGGATCACCCGTTCGACGCGATCACCCTCGCCGAGCTGCGCACCCGCCGCAGCGCGAAGTGGAGCCACTACCCGGCCGACGTCCTGCCGGCCTGGGTGGCCGAGATGGACTACCCGCTCGCCGAGCCGATCGCGCGCGCGCTGCACGCCGCCATCGATCGCCACGACGCCGGCTACGCCTACCCCGGCGACCTCGGCGCCGTCTTCGCGACGTGGGCGCAGGCGACCTACGGCTGGACCGTCGAGCCGCGCGACGTCCGGCTGGTCCCCGACGTCGTGACCGCGCTCGCCGAGCTGGTGCGCGCCGGCACCGCGCCCGGCGACGCGATCGTCATCGATCCGCCGGTCTATCCGCCGTTCGCGTCGACGGTGCGCAACGCGGGCCGCGTCCTCGTCGAGGTGCCGCTCGCCACCGACGGCGGGCGGCCGTGCCTCGACCTCGACGGCCTCGAGCGGGCCTACGCCGCCGGCGCGCGCATGCACATCCTCTGCTCGCCGCAGAACCCGACCGGCATCGTCCACCACCGGGCGTCGCTCGCCGCGCTGGCCGACCTCGCCGAGCGGTACGGCGTCATCGTCCTCGCCGACGAGATCCACGCGCCGCTCGCCCTGCCCGGCGCGACCCACGTGCCGTTCCTGTCGGTCTCCGAGGCGGCGGCGCGCCGCGGGCTCTGCCTGACCAGCGCGTCGAAGGCGTGGAACCTCGCCGGCCTCAAGGCCGCGGTGATCGTCGCGGCCACGCCGGCGGCGCGCGCGGTGTCGTCGAAGCTCGGCGCCGAGCTCGCCTTCCACGCCGGCCACCTCGGCGTCATCGCGGCGCGCGCCGCGTACCGGGAGGGCGGCCCGTGGCTGGCGCAGACCCACGCGATCCTCGACCGCAACCGCGCGCTGCTCGGCGAGCTGCTGGCGGCGGCGCTGCCCGAGATCCGCTACCGGCCGCCCGAGGCCGGCTACCTCGCGTGGCTCGACTGCCGCGAGCTCGGCCTGCCGCGCGATCCGGCCGCGGTCTTCCTCGAGAAGGGCCGCGTCGCGCTGTCGCCCGGCCCCGGCTTCGGCCCCGGCGGCCAGGGCCACGCGCGCCTGAACGTCGGCACCACCCGCGCGCTGCTCGAGGAGGCGGTCGCCCGCATGGCGGCCGCGGTGACCGCCGCCCGCGCCGGCCGATAGCCCGCCTGCTATACGACGTCATGGACGAACGCGAGCTGCGCCGGATCCTGTCGACGAGCCCGACCATCGCGGTGCTCGGCATCCACGACGATCCCACGCGGCCGGCCCACTACGTGCCGGCGTACCTCCACCAGCACGGCTATCGCATCCTCGGCGTCAACCCGGCGCTCGCCGGCAAGGTGCTGTTCGGCGAGCCGGTGAAGGCGTCGCTCGCCGAGCTGACCGAGCCGGTCGATCTCGTCGACGTCTTCCGCCGTCCCGACGCGCTGCCCGCCCACGCCGCCGAGCTCGCCGCGGTGCGCGCGCCGGTCATCTGGTTCCAGCTCGGCATCCGCCACGATCAGGTCGCGGCCCGGCTCACCGCCGCCGGCAAGACCGTCGTCCAGGATCGCTGCACGCTCGCCGACCACCGCCGGTTCGGCCTCGGTCCGCCGTCGAAGGCCCCCTGAAGGCGCAGGCGTTGCGCGCCACCCCGGCTTTGACGGCGCCGGCCCGGCGGGGCACGATCCACGCATGTGGGTCGTCCTCGGCACCGTCGCGATCGTCATCGCGATGGTCGGGCTCGGCCTGGTGCTCGATCGCTGGATCGGCGTCTTGCCCCGCCCCGAGGAGCTGACCGCCGGCCAGCGCCCGGCACCCTCGCTGCCCGCCGCCGGCGAGACCGCCGGCTGCGCGATCCGCGCCACCAGCGCCGCGCGCTCGCGCGTGATCGCCCGCCAGCGCTGCTGCCAGGTGACGATGGCCGCCGGCGCCGAGGAGCCGGTCGTGCTCGCCGGCAAGCGGCTCGTCGTCGTGCGGCTGACCTGCGCGGTCTGCGGCGCCCACCGGCCGCTCTACTTCGAGCCGACCGCGTAGCGAGCGCCTCGCTAGGTTTCGGGCGGCGGCGACGGCGGTGGCTTCGGCTCGCCCGCGGACCTGGCCGGCGGCGGCGCGTCGGCCGGCGTGATGCGGATCCTGCGGCCGTCGGCGTCGAGCTGCGCGCGCAGGCGCGCGGTCGCCTGCTCGAGCCGGCGCAGGCGCACCCGCGGGTCGAGCGC
>DASZXE010000398.1:0-4532 GCA_035546475.1 Kofleriaceae bacterium | reverse complement strand
CGACGGTGACGCTCGAGGGCAAGGGCGGCCCGCAGACGGTGACCGTCGAGGTCGTGAAGTCGCCGGCGCTCCTCGAGAAGGGGCTGATGTACCGGCGCTTCATGCCGGCCGATCACGGCATGGTGTTCCTGATGGGCGAGGTCAGCGACCACCAGTTCTGGATGAAGAACACGCTCATCCCGCTCGACATCGTCTTCATCACGCCGCAGCTGACCGTCGCGGGGACGGTCCACGCCAAGCCGCTCGACGAGACGCCGGTCGGCGTCGGCAAGGGCTCGCTCTACGTGCTCGAGCTGAACGGCGGCTGGATGGAGGGCCACGGCGTCGCGGACGGCGCGAAGGTCACCTTCACCAACGTCGAGGCCGCGGCGCGCTGACCGGCGGCCGGCGCGTCAGGAGGCGGGCTCGTCGTCGTCGGGGATGAGGTCGAGCGGATCGGTGGCGCGGCGCCAGAGCCGGCGCAGGCGGCCGAGGCCGCTGCGATCGGAGCGCGACGGGCGCGGGGCGTCGTCGCGCGGCTCGGGGCGCGAGGCGTCGGCGCGCGAGGCGTCGGCGCGGGGGTCGCTGCGGGCACCGTCGGCGGGCGCGCCCGCGGGCGCGTCCTTCGCGTCGCTGCGCTTCACGCGCACGGCCGCCTTCACGTCGGGCTCGACGCCGGTGTACCGCTCGCTGTTGGGGATGAAGCGGATCTCCGTCTTGATCTCGAACGACAGCGTGGTCAGGAGCCGCGCGATCTCGTCGGAGAGGTTGACGTGCGCGAGGAAGTCGCGGACCTCGCGCGCGATGATCTCGAGGACCTTGTCCTTCGTCGTGTCGGCGGTGTCGGCGAGGTAGCCGGCGACGTTGCCGGCGACCGTCGGGATCTGCAGGTCGCGCGTGAGCCGGCGCAGGCCGTCCTCCGTCGACGCCACCGCGCCCATGCCGGCCGCGACCGTGCGCCGGACCAGATCGGGGATGATGGCCTCCAGCCGCTCGCGCAGGGACTCGTGCAGCTCGCGCTCGCGCGGCGCGACGTCCTTGCCCTTGGGATCGTGCGCGTCGCCAGCGTCGTCGGGGACCATGCGGGTGGCGTACCGCCCGGCTCCGGGGCTGTCAACGCGGGCTCGTCGGGCTCGTCGGGCTCGTCGGGCTCCGGCGCCCGCGTGTTACGCTGACGACGTGGAAGCCGCGCGGCGCAGCCTCCTCGGCCTCGACACTCGCCGGCTGCCGCCGGTGGAGGTCGGACCCGTGCGCGAGGGCCGGCCGCCGGCGCGCACGCTGCGCTTCCTCAAGGCGTACTGGACCACCTTCCGCGTGATCGGCAGCTACCTGTGGCTGCGCCTCTGGGCGCGCTGGCGCTCCGACGAGTGGGTCGATCGCAAGCTGCACGGCACCCACATCCGCAACGCGCGCCGCATCGAGCGCACCATCACCGAGCTGCAGGGCCTCTTCATCAAGGTCGGTCAGCTCATCAGCATCATGACCAACTTCCTGCCGGAGGAGTTCCGCCGGCAGCTCGAAGGCCTGCAGGACAACGTGCCGCCGCGGCCGTACCCCGATATCGAGAAGCGCGTGCGCGAGGAGCTCGGCGGCACGCCCGACGAGCTGTTCGCCAGCTTCGAGCGGCGGCCGGTCGCGTCGGCGTCGATCGGCCAGGTCCACAAGGCGACGCTGCAGAGCGGCGAGGCGGTGGCGGTGAAGGTGCAGTACCCCGACATCGATCAGATCGTGCGCAGCGACCTGAAGACGCTGCGGCGGATCTTCTCGATCGTGCAGTGGTTCGTCCCGTACGAGGGGCTCGACGACGTCTACCGGGAGATCCGCGCGATCGTGCTGCAGGAGCTCGACTTCCGCGCCGAGGCCGACAACGGCGACCGGATCGCCGCGAACTTCCCCGACCGCAGCGACGTCGCGTTCCCGCGAGTCGTGCGCGACCGCTCGACGGAGCGGGTGCTGACGACGTACTTCGAGTCGGGCGTGAAGGTGAGCGACGTCGCCGGGCTCAAGCAGCTCGGCCTCGATCGCACGCTGCTGGCGAAGCAGGTGGTCGAGGTCTACTGCCAGCAGATCTTCACCGACGGCTGCTACCACGCCGATCCGCACCCGGGGAACCTGCTGGTGCGGCCGGCGGCGGCCGGCGACGGCACCGCGCAGCTCGTCTTCCTCGACTTCGGCGCGGTGGCGGCGATCTCGCCGCAGTTCCGCCAGGGGATCGTCGAGCTGGTGCAGGGCGGGCTGACGCGCGACACGCGGCGCATCGTCAAGGCGATGCGGCAGATGGGCTTCGTCGCCAAGAACGCCGACGAGCGGGTGTTCGAGCAGGTGGTCGAGTACTTCAGCGAGAAGTTCCACGCCAGCATCTCGCTCGAGCACCTGAACCTGCGCGACCTCAAGCTCGACCCCGACAGGACGCTCGAGCGCAGCCTGGAGAGCCTGGCCGATCTGCGCAAGATGGACATCTCGCTGCGCGAGCTGTCGGCGAACTTCCACGTGCCGAAGGAGGCGATCGTCCTCGAGCGGACGCTGCTGCTGCTGATGGGCCTCTGCACGGAGCTCGACCCGGCGCTGAACCCGATGACGGTGATCCGGCCGTACCTCGAGCGGTTCGTCCTCGGCGATCAGGACTGGTCGGGGCTGCTGGTGGAGACGAGCCGCGACGTCGTCATGGGCGTGGCGGCCTTGCCCGCGGACCTGCGGCGCTTCATGCGGGCGGCGCACGCGGGCGACCTGCGCATCCGGTTCTCGAACCTGGAGGCGTCGAGCGACCTCATGTACCGGCTCGGCCACCAGGTGATCTTCGCGGCGGTCGGCATCGCGGGCGCGGCGATCGCGGTGGTGCTCGAGGGGCGCGGCGAGCTGGAGCGCGCGGCGTGGGGCTGGTGGACGGCGCGGGCCGCGGGCGTGATGCTGGTGTGGAGCTGGTGGAGCTCGCGGGCGCTCTTGCGGCGCAAGCGATGAGCGCGGCCGGCGGCGCGCGGCTGCGGGTGGGCGTGTTCGGCGCCGGATCGATCGGCTGCTACGTGGGCGGCAAGCTGCTGGCGGCCGGCGCGGCCGAGGTGGTGCTGGTCGGGCGGCCGAGCGTCGAGCGGGAGCTCGCGGCGCGCGGGCTGGCGCTCCAGGAGTTCGGCGGCGAGGTCGTGCGGCTGCCGCCGGCGCGCGTGACCTTCGCGACGGCGACCGGCGCGCTGGCCGGCTGCGACGTCGTGCTGTGCTGCGTGAAGAGCCAGCACACCGACGACGCGGCGCGCGACCTGGCGACCGTGCTCGACGCGGAGACGGTCGTGGTCAGCCTGCAGAACGGTGTCCGGAACCCGGACACGCTGCGCGCGCGACTCGGGGCCCGGCCGGTGGTGGCGAGCATCGTGAGCTGGAACGTGATCTCGGTGGATGGCGTGTACCGGCGGACCACGAGCGGGCCGCTGTTGCTCGAGACGACGCCGGACGCGCGCTTCCGGCGGCTGGTGACGGCCTTGCGGGCGGGCGGCATCCCCGTCGAGGAGCACGATCACCTGCTGCCGCACCAGTGGACGAAGCTGCTGGTGAACCTCAACAACGCGGTGAGCGCGCTGACCGACGTGCCGACCGGCCGGCTCCTGCTCGAGCCGGCGTACCGGCGCAGCGTGGCGGCGGTGGTCGGCGAGGGGGTGCGGGTCGCGCGGGCCGCCGGCCTGCCGCTCGCGCGCTGGAACGGCGTGCCGGTCGCGTGGATGCCGCGCCTGCTCGGGCTGCCGACGCCGATCGTGAAGCTCATCACGCGGCGGCAGCTCAAGGTCGACCCGGCGGCGCGCAGCTCGATGTGGCAGGACCTCGCCGCCGACCGGCCGACGGAGATCGAGTACCTGAACGGCGAGATTGTCCGGCTTTCGGACAAGCACGGCGTGCCCGCGCCGGTCAACCGCCGCATCGTCGAGCTCGTCCACGCCGCCGAGGCCGCCCACGCCGGCTCCCCTCGCCTGTCCGCCGACGACCTCTGGCACCGCCTCACCGCCGGCTGAAGCGTGCGAGCGGAGCTCGGCGCGCGGTTGCCGTGACCGCGCTCGCTGCCGAGGTCTCCTCGGGCCCGATCGATCGGCGAGAGGGTTGGCGTGCCGGCCAACCCGGTGAAGGGCGGATCAGGCGGCGGGGGTGATGGTCGGCGGCTTGAGGGTGACCTTGACGCTCAGGTTGGCGGAGCCGCTGGTCTTGGCGATGAAGATGCTGCCCTCGGCCTCGAAGCCGAGGCCGATCTCGACCTCGACCTCGGAGACGGTCGCCTCCTTGATCAGCTCCTTGTAGACGTTGAGGAACGGGCCGGTGATCTGGCGGAGGATGCCCTCGACCTGGCTCCAGCCCTTGGTGGCGATGTCGCCGACCGTCGAGACCGCCTGCCGGCCGTCCGACACGTCGACCTCGACCTGCAGTCCATCGGCGAGCGGGATGATCTTCGTGTTGTTGCCCATGCGCCCTCGTATCACGCCGGCGGGCGGCCCGCGGAGGCGCGAGGGCCGCGCGCCGCGTCAGCGAGGGAGCTTGCGCAGCCAGGCGTCGATCGCGTCGATCGACGCGGCGCCGTC
>DASZXE010000397.1:0-5003 GCA_035546475.1 Kofleriaceae bacterium | reverse complement strand
CCGCCGGCCGCCGGCGCGTCGGCCCCCCGCTTCGGTCCGCGCAGGCTGCGCAGCGGCGCGAACGTGTCGTTGGTGATCACGCCCGCCCACACCAGGTCCCACAGCGCCGCGCGCACCTCGGCGCGACCATGGCCGGGCACCGCCTGCTCGATCGCCACCTGGAACGACGCGCCCGCCGTGCGCAGGTGGTCGACGATCGCGCGGTGCAGCGGGCCGGCGTCGTCGGGCAGCGCGCCGGGCGTCACCAGCAGCGGCGCCTGGCCGCGCCGCACGATCGCCACCTTGCCGTCGCTCGGCCCGTTCGCGCCGCGGCCGAGCCAGACCAGCTCGCCCATCGCGCCCAGCTCGTCGAGCATCCGCGGCGAGAAGTCGAGGACGCGCGCGGGCAGGATGCGCGCCTCCAGCTCGGCGAACGACAGCGCCTGCCCCTCGAGCTGGCCGAGCGCCTCGCGCAACGCCGCCAGGCCGCGCCGCCCCGCGCCGAGCCCGTGCCACGAGGGAAGGAAGCGGCCGAGCGCCGCGGCGTCGACCGGCGCGACCTGGCTGCGCAGGTGGGCGAGCGTGCGCCGGCGGATGCGCCGCAGCACCTCGGCGTCGCACAGGTCGACCTGGTTGCCGCCGGGCCGCAACGCGCCGCGCACGAGCGTGCCGGCGGCGACCGCGGCGTCGGCGAGCGCCTGCGCCGCACCGCGCGGCAGGCCCCAGCGCGTCACGACCTCGTCGAGCGTGAACGGCCCGCGCGTGCGCGCGTGACGCGCGAACAGCCCGGCGAGCGCGCCCTCCACCGGCACCAGGAGCGCCGCCGGCAGCCCCGGCGGCAGCACGACGCCGAGCCCGTCGCGGTAGCGCGCGGCGTCCTCGACGGCGAGCCACCGCTCGACGCCGCCGATCCGCACCTTCACGACCTGGCGCGCGGCCGCCAGCGCCGCCAGCGCGCCGTCGACGTCGAGCCCGGCCACCGCGCGCCCGCGCAGCTCGGCGGCGTCGAGGTCCCCGACCCGCCGCAACAGATCCGCCAGCTCCTCGGCCGTCCGCGCGCGCCGCGCCTCGCTGCGCCCGGCCAGCTCGTCCTCGACCTCCTCGATCGCGAGCGGATCGAGCAGGTCGCGCAGCTCGCCCTCGCCGAGCAGCTCGCGCAGCAGCGCGCGATCGAGCGTCAACGCCTGCGACCGCCGCTCCGCGATCGGCGCGTCGCCCTCGTAGAGGAAGCTCGCGACGTAGTCGAAGACGAGCGAGCTCGAGAACGGCGACGGCCGGTCGGTCGTCACCGCCTCGACGCGGATCTCGCGCCGCGCGACCGCCGCCAGCAGCTCGCGCAACGCCGGCATGTCGAAGATGTCGCGCAGGCACTCGCGGTACGTCTCGAGGACGATCGGGAACGACGGGTAGCGCAGCGCGACGCCCATGAGCTGCTGCGACTTCTGCCGCTGCGTCCATAGCGGCGTGCGCTGGCCCGGCCGCCGCCGAGGCAGGAGGAGAGCGCGCGCCGCGTTCTCGCGGAAGACGCCGGCGAACCGCGCCGACCGCGCCAGCTCGGCGACCACCAGCTCCTCGATCTCGTCGGCGTCGGGGAACAGCTCGGCGAGGTCGGGCAGCTCGTCGCCGTCGGCGAACCGCAGCGCGATGCCGTCGTCGGTGTAGAGCGGGTGGACCGGGTAGCCGAGGCGGTCCTCGAGCCGCCGGCCGAGCACGTGCGCCCACGGCGCGTGCACGCGGCCGCCGAGCGGCGTGAGGATGCAGATCCGCCAGTCGCCCAGCTCGTCGCGGAACCGCTCGACGACGATCGTGCGATCGGTCGGCACCGCCGCCGCCGCGTCGCGCTGGCTCTGCACGTAGGCGACCAGGTTCTGCGCGGCGTACGCGTCGAGCCGGTACTCGTCGCGCAGCGCGATCGATGCCGCCGCCGGATCGCGGCGCGCGAGCAGCTCGTCGACCTGCCGCGTGAACGCGCCGATCATGCGGCCCAGCTCGATCGGCCGCGCCGGTCCGTCGCCGCGCCAGAACGGCATCTTCCCCGGCTCGCCGGGCGCCGGCGACACGATCACCCGGTCGCGCGTGATCTCCTCGACGCGCCAGGTCGTCGCGCCGAGGAGGAACGTCTCGCCGCGCCGCGTCTCGTGCACCATCTCCTCGTCGAGCTCGCCGACCCGCGGCCCGCCCTCGCCGACGTGCACCGGGAACAGGCCGCGGTCCGGGATCGTCCCGGCGTTGACGACGCTGAGCAGCCGCGCGCCGGCCCGCGCGGTCAGCACGTCGGCGGTGCGGTCCCAGGTCAGCCGCGGGCGCAGGTCGGCCAGCTCGTCGGACGGATAGCGGCCCGACAGCATGTCGAGCACCGCCGCCAAGGACGCGCGCCCGAGCCCGCGGTAGCTCGCGGCCCGGGTGACGACGCGCTCGAGGTCGGCGACCTTCCACGCCCGCGTCGTGCACATCGCGACGATCTGCTGGGCGAGCACGTCGAGGCAGTTCTCCGGCAGGCGGGTCGCCTCGACCTTGCCGTCGAGCATGCCGCGCGCGCAGACCGCGGCCTCGAGCAGGTCGCCGCGGAACTTCGGCACGATGCGCCCGCGGCTCACCGCGCCGACCTGGTGACCGGCGCGGCCGATCCGCTGCAGCCCGCGCGCGACCGAGCCGGGCGACTCGACCTGGATGACCAGATCGACCGCGCCCATGTCGATGCCGAGCTCGAGCGAGCTGGTGGCGGTGATCGCGCGCAGCCGGCCGGCCTTGAGGTCCTCCTCGATGGCGAGCCGCTGGAGGCGCGCGACCGAGCCGTGGTGGGCGCGGACCAGCTCGACGTCGGGCGGACAGGCGCCGGCGAGCCGCGCGAGCTCGGTGAGCTGGGTCGCCAGCCGCTCGGCGAGGCGGCGGCTGTTGACGAACAGGATCGTCGAGCGGTGGGCGAGCACCAGCTCGAGCAGCCGCGGGTAGATCGCCGGCCACAGCCCGCGCGAGTCGCCGAGCGTGTCGGTGAGCGCCAGCCCCGCGCCCGACGCTGGCGGTGGCGCGCTCATGTCGGCGACCGGCACGACGATCTCGAGATCGAGCGCGGGCCGCTCGCCGGCGTCGACGATCGCGACCGGCCGATCGCCGCCGAGGTAGCGGGCGATCTCCTCGAGCGGGCGCTGGGTCGCCGACAGCCCGATCCGCTGCGGCTCCGGGTTGCCGGCGCCGGTGCACAGCGCGGCCAGCCGCTCGAGCGACAAGGCCAGGTGGACGCCGCGCTTGGTCGGCGCCACCGCGTGGATCTCGTCGACGATGACGGTCTCGACCGCGGCCAGGTTCTCGCGCGCCGACGAGCCGAGCAGCAGGTAGAGCGACTCGGGCGTCGTGATCAGGATCTCGCCCGGCTCGCGGAGCTGCGTGCGCCGCTCCTTCGTCGACGTGTCGCCGGTGCGCACGTCGATGCGCGGCACGCGGATCGATCGCCCGCGCGCCTCGGCGACCCGCGCGATGCCGACCAGCGGCGCCTTCAGGTTGCGCTCGACGTCGTAGGCGAGCGCCTTGATCGGCGACACGTAGAGGACGCGCGTCCCCTGGCGCTCGTCGCCCGCGGCGTCGGGCGACGGCCCCGACGTCAGCCGGTCGAGGCAGGCGAAGAAGGCCGCGAGCGTCTTGCCGCTGCCGGTCGGCGCCAGCATGAGCGTGTGCTCGCCGCGCGCGATCCGCGCCCAGCCGAGCCGCTGCACGCGGGTCGGCGCCGCGAAGCTCTCCTCGAACCAGGCGCGCGCGACGTCGGAGAACCGGGCCAGCGGATCGCCGGACCCGGCCGGCTCCGCGGGCTCCACCGGCTCCGCGGGCTCCACCGGCTCGCCCTTCGGCAAGACCTTCGCGTCAGCCTCGGCGTGAGGTTCGACTCCCGTCGAGCCGGACTCGGCCTCACGCTTCGCGGCACCCTTGCCCCGCCGCTCGCGCGTCGTCGTTCCGCGAGCCATCGCCCGACCGTAGCGCATCCTCGCGCCGTCGACGTCGAGCACGGTGTGCGTCGAAGCGTGCTCGGCAAAGGGTGTGCCGCGGCGACGCTGATCGATGCCTGTCTGCTAGAACGCTCGAATGAGCTCCTTCGAGCCGATCCGAGAGAAGCTCACGAAGATCCTCCTGCTGACGCCGGAGGAGCGGATGTACGCCGACGTCCTCGACCTGCTGCTCGGCGTCTTCGAGAGCGAGTTCGGCTACTTCGGGTACATCAGCGAGGAAGGGCACCTCGTCTGCCCGTCGATGACCCGCCACATCTTCCCGGTCTGCCAGGTCGCCGACAAGGACATCGTCTTCCGCCGCGAGATCTGGGGCGGCCTGTGGGGGCGCATCCTGCTCGAGCGCAAGCCGCTCATCAAGAACCAGGTCCACCGCGTCCCCGAGGGACACCTGCCCATCTATCGATCGTTCGGCGCGCCGATCCTCTATCGCTCGCAGCTCATCGGTCAGTTCCACTTCGCGAACCGGCCGCGCGACTACGACGATGACGACGTCGCGCTGCTCGAGCAGATCGCCGACTTCGTCGCGCCGGTGCTGAACGCGCGGCTGCGCCACGACGAGGAGGAGCGCGCGCGCCGCAAGGCCGAGGACGACCTGCGGCTCGCCAACCTGCGGCTCACCGAGAAGCTGACCGAGCTGGAGCGGGTGAACCTCGCGCTCGTCGATCGCGAGGAGCGGATGATCGAGCTCAAGGCGGAGATCGATCGCCTGCGGAAGGGGAACGGCGAGCGGTGATCCCGTTCGCCGGCCTCGCGCCCGACGAGCGCACCTCGCGCGGGTCGGGCGAGCTCTCGGCGCTCGACGTGGCCGGCGCCGTGGCGCTGGGCGCGCAGATCCGGCGCGCGTGCCGGCGCGCGACGACCACCGAGCAGGTGGCGTCGGTCGTCGTCGACGCGCTCAACTCGTTCGATCACGACGC
Organism: Kofleriaceae bacterium; assembly: GCA_035546475.1. Taxonomy (GTDB): domain Bacteria; phylum Myxococcota_A; class Polyangia; order Haliangiales; family Haliangiaceae; genus UBA2376. The sequence goes on along the minus strand of DASZXE010000397.1, from coordinate 109 downwards.
GCGGCCGGCGTGCGGGCTCGGCGCCGGGCTCGTCCGCGGGGCGGTGGCCGGCGCGCCGCTCCGGCGGGTCGCGACCCGCGGCCTCGATCCCGCCTGGAACGACGTCGAG
>DASZXE010000396.1:0-5017 GCA_035546475.1 Kofleriaceae bacterium | reverse complement strand
CATCGGTCCGCTGCCCGGCGGCACGCCCATCGGCGCGCTCGCCGGCGGCCGCGCTGCCAGCGGGCTCGTCCCCGCGACGACCGTCGGCGGCATCCCCGCGCTACTCGCCGCGCTCGCCGCGCCGCCCGCTGCCGGCGTCGCCGGCATCGTCCCCAGCATCCCGCTGCCCGCCCCCGCGGTCGGCGCGCCCGGCCGCGGCACGTTCGGCTGCGACGCCGACGCGCGCGGCTGCGCCTCGAGGTACGAGCTCATCCCCGCGCCGGCGACACCGCGATAGACGGCGACGAGCGCGTTCACCATCTCGTCCATCGTGCGGTAGCGCCGGTCGGGATCCTTCGCCATCGCCCGCGCGATGACCTCGGCGAGCCCGGCGGGCAGCACCCTCCCCGCCTTCGCCGCGCGCTGCGCCACCGGCTCCGGCTCGGTCGTGATGTGCTGCGTGAGCACGCCCATGAACGACTCGCCGGAGAACGGCAGCGAGCCGGCGAACACCTCGTACAGGATCACGCCGAGCGCGTAGATGTCGACCCGCGCGTCGACGTTCTGGCCGAGCGCCTGCTCGGGCGCCATGTAGTACGGCGTCCCGAAGATCGTGCCGGTCTTCGTCAGGTTGTTGCCGCCGTCCTGCCCGCCCACCTTCGCGATGCCGAAGTCGAGGATCTTCGGGATGTCCTCGCCCTGGGGCGTGACCGTCACGAAGATGTTCTCCGGCTTCATGTCGCGGTGGATGATCCCCTTCGCGTGCGCCGCGGCGAGGCCGTGGCCGGTCTGGATGAGGATGTTGAGCAGCCGCTCGGCGGGCAGTTGCTCCGTGATCATGTCGTTCAGCGGAGCACCGTCGAGGTACTCCATGCACAGGTAGATCCGGCCGTCGGCGAGCTGGCCGAAGTCGTCGATGCCGATGATGTTGCGGTGGCCGATCGTCGACGCCGAGCGCGCCTCTTGCCGGAAGCGGCTCACCGCCTCGGCGTTCGACACGACCTCCTTGCGCAGGAGCTTGATCGCGACCTTCTTCGCGATGTGGACGTGCTCGGCGGCGTAGACCTCGCCCATGCCGCCCTCGCCCAGCTTCTTGACGATCTTGTAGCGGCCGTCGAGCACCTCGCCGACCATCGACGCGTCGTGCTCGGCCATCGACATCGACGCCGACGAGCCGGCCCCGGTGTCGCGGGCGAGATCCGCCGACGAGCCTGCCGACGGCGTCGACGGGAAGGAGGACGACGCGCTCGGGCCGGGGTCCGAGCCCGAGCCGCCGAGGCGGGTGGGCCCTCCGCCTTTGCCACCTTGGGTCATGAGGCGCGGAGTATAACGCGACGCGCGCGGCGGGGCGCGGCCGTGGCCGGACCAAGCTGCGCTCGCACGTTCAACTCGCCTTTCGCCCTTTCAGGGCGCGGCGAGTCAGATCGATCCCAAGGGGCTGCAGCACTCCCTACCGGCCCTACCGGCCCTACCGGCCCTACCGGCGGAGACCGGCGGAGACCGGCGGAGCCGGTAGGGCACCCACCCCGCTTTCGGCCACATCCCTCGGCCTGCCGGCGCGACCGTGTCGCGCGATCCACGTCTCGTTGGTCCACGACCAAGATGGTTACCCGCTCCTCGATGCCCGAGCGCTCGGGGCCTTCAGTTCGCCGGCGTGGGGCGGCAGACGCCGATCCCGAGCGGGCCGGCCTGGTCGTCGTCGTTGATGATGCAGACCTCGTCGGGCGGGCACGGCGGCAGCTCGGGGCGACCGCACGCGCCCGGCGGCGGCACCTCCGGCTCGGTGGTCGCGCTCGACAGCACGCAGCGGCCGAGCTGGCAGCGCGCCTCGGTCGCCGAGTCGCACGTCGACACGCCGGGGCAGGCCTCGTCGCCACTGCACATGAGGTCCATCGCGTGCTGGTCGGCGCGGTTGACCGGGATGGCGGTGTCGCTGCCGCCGCGGTCGCAGCCGCAGCAGTCGGCGGGCACCCGCACGCAGTCGGTGTCGGCCGTGCACTCGGGCGCGTCGCCGCTCGCGCACGCGCACGCCAGGCAGCCGGTCGCGTCGACGACGAAGCCGCCCGCGCAGGTCAGGTCGCACGACCTCGGCGCGCACTCGGCCATGCACGCGCCGTGATCGCAGCGCGCGACCAGCGGCGCGCACGCCGACGGCGGCGTCATCGGGCAGGTCACGCCGTCGCACGCGCCGGCGAAGCCGCTGTCGCCGGGCAAGGCGAACGTCGGGCACGCGCAGCAGGACGGGCCGGCGAGCACGCAGTCGGCGTCCTCGGCGCAGGCGAACGCGCCGTCGTCGGGGGCCTGGGCGCCCGCGTCCTGCTCCGAGAAGCAGCCGCCCGCGCCACCGACGGCGCCGAGCGCGAGCGCGGCGGCGACGAGCGGGTGGAGCCAGCCGCGGACCATGGGTCCCAGGATGAGCAGCTTCCGTGCCGCGCGCAACCGCCCGAGATCCAAGACGCACGCGACGGATTTCCGAGCCGGCGCCCCAGCCCCGCACGACCCGCCCGACGGCGCGAGGGGCGCCTCGTCAGACCGATCCCCTAGGGTCGGCTCCGCGATGGGCGCGAAGATCATCACCAAGACCGACCGCGCGATGGAAGACCAGCTCCTGGCGGTCTCCGACGATCCCGAGCGGGCCGACGCGCTGGCGAAGGCGCGCGCGTTCAAGCGCACCTGGCTCGAGCTGGCCGACGCGCTCGCCCGCGTGCAGAAGACCGGCTCGTGGTCGCGGTGGGGCTTCGACTCGTTCGACGCCTACTGCCGGCGCGAGCTGCACCTCAAGCAGGCGACGGTCGCGAAGCTGCTCGGCAGCTACCGCTTCCTCGAGACCAGCGCGCCGCGCGTGCTCGAGCGTGCGAAGAGCCAGCCGGAGGCGCCGGTGCCGAGCATCGCGGCGGTCGAGTTCGTGCAGAAGGCGACCGACCGCGGCGCCGCCGACGAGGAGACGCTGCGCACGATCCGGCGCGTCGCGTTCGACGAGGGCGCCGAGGCGCCGCTGCTCACCCGCAAGTTCCGCGAGGTCGCCTTCCCCGAGGCCGACGAGGAGCGGGGCGAGCGCCTGCGCGGCCAGATCGCCGGCGCGGCGCGACGGCTGTCGGCGCTCCTCGCCGAGGAGCACGCGCCGGTCCCGCGCAAGCTCGCCATCCGCCTCGAGGAGACCCTCGGCGAGGTGCTGGCCGCGCTCGAGCAGAACTGACCGGCCGCGCGCGCCGCCCCGCCCGCGCCGGACCTCACGCCGTCGCTCGCCTGCCCCGCGGAGGCCGCGGCCCCGGGTCGGCGGCCGGGTTGGCGGCGGCTCACAGGGTTTGCCGCGAATGCGTTCTTGACCCGCGTACGACGAGCCAAGGGATCGAACTTGCGGGCGCCGATCGATCGCGATCGTCGTGCTCGGCCCCCCTGTCAGGGCCCGGCCCGCTTCCAGCCCTCGCGCAGGAGCCAGGTCCGGGGCGGCGGCAGCACCACCTCGGGCGCGCCCGCCGACGAGTACCGATCGACGTGGCCCGGCGAGTAGGTCTCGCCGCGCTCCGTCGCGTGCTTGCGGGCGTTGTCACGGATGTAGCGGATCGCGTTGCGGACCTCGGTCGGCGTGCGCAGCAGCCGGGCGTGATAGCGGTCGCCGACGACGCGACCGGCGCGCCCCATCATCCGGTTGAGCCCCCTGGCGAGGCGGATCGACAGGCCCTGGACGGCGCGGGCGAGCGCGCGGCGATCGGGCGCCTCGACGAGCAAGTGGATGTGGTTGCCCTGGACCGAGAACCGCACGATGCGGACGTCGAAGCGGTCGCCGCCGACCCACAGCGCGGCCTCGATGAGGCGGAACGAGCGGCGGCTGCGCAGGTTCCAGACATGGGGCGCCATCCGCAGGGTGACGTGGAGCGGCCGGCGCTGGTGCCAGTCGGCGCGCGGGCGATGGGAGACACCGGCGCGGGGGCCGCGGGGCTTTCGCCCGGCGCCCGCCCGCTTGCCGCCCCAGGGCCGGAACTCGAGGCCGAGCTGGCGGTGGCGCCGCGGCCGCGTCGTCGCGCGACGGCCGGTTCGGCGTGCAGGGGATGGGGCCGCGCTCATCTTGATTGAGCACATATTATCACGACCAGCCGGACGGGCAAGGGGTGGCCGTCGAGAAGCGCCGGTACAAACTGACCTGACTCCTGACACCTCCCTCCAGAGGGACTCCTGACACTCGCGTGCGGTTGTCCACATGATGGCTGACGCCGTCCGCTTTCCGGACAACTCGCCTGCCCGCCCGTACGTCCTTCGTCGCATGCCCCGGAGCGCGACCGACCCGGCGAAGGAGCGCGTCAAGCTCATCCTCGAGTGGGAGAAGCGCTGGGACGCCGGCGAGGGTGTGACCAACATCAGCGAGCTGTGCCGCGAGTTCGGTATCAGCCGCGAGACGGCGTACGTGTGGCGGCCGTCCCCGGCCGTCCCCGTCCGTCCGGCCGTCCCGTGGCCGTCCCCGGCCGTCCCCGGCCGTCCCCGGCCGGGCGCCGTCGCCCTCCAGGTCACCGGCACCACGGCGCGCCGGCGCCGGGCGGTCAGCGCGGCGGCGCCGCGGGGATGACGCCGAGGCTGGCGAGGTGATCGCGCAGCTTCGGCGCGGCCTCGTGCGTCAGGTCGCGCGCGACCTCGTCGACCGGCACGCCGCGCAGCATCGGCAGGTGCTCGCGCAGGTGGCCGAGGAAGCGCGGGCCCGCGACCAGCGCGACCCGCGTGCACGCGGTCTCGCTGCACAGCGCGGCCGCCCGCTCGATCACCTGGTGCGCGAACCGCCGATCCGTCTCGTCGACGTGCGCGTTGCGGTGGTCGTCGATGGTGTTGCCGTGGCCGGACGGGTTGTTGGCGAGCGACGGGCGGGTCTCGCTGAAGACGTCCCCGGCGCGCATCCGCCGCTCGGGGCTGACCAGGTCGGCCCGTTCGCGGAGGACCGGCGCCGCGCCGCGGTCGTCCTCTCGCTTGAAGGTGAACAACCGGGCACGCGCGGAGTCGGCGACGACGATGGCGACGGGTTGTTGCATGCGGAAGCTTGGCCCGCGGCGGC
>DASZXE010000395.1:0-4760 GCA_035546475.1 Kofleriaceae bacterium | reverse complement strand
TCATGCCGGCTCCGATTGCATCGTGCGGGCCATCCGCGATCGGTCCCGCGTGAGGAGGCATCGCGCGCGAGCGCCCGAGGCTTCGCGTGGCCGGCGAGCCCGGCCGTGGCGTCGCTGCGCCCCGCCGGCGCGCGGGGGCCGCCCGACCGCGCCGACGATCGCGCGCCGATCGTCCGGCCGCTCCGCCCGACGATCCTTCACCGTCACGTCTGCAGGAAGCCGTCGGGCACGAGGCTGGTCGCGAGCATGACGTCGTTGATGTCCTCGTGCTCGCGGTAGCGCGGGTCGGCGCGCCGCTCGGGGCGCAGCCACTCGGCCTCCAGCTCCGCCCGCAGCGTGGCGTGCCCGAGGAGCGCCGCGGTGGTGAGGCGCTCGGCGGCGGCGAGGCCGATCGCGAGGCCGAGCTCGCGGAAGGCGAGCCTCCCGCCGCCCTCGTGGTCGTCGAGCCACGCCCGCAAGCCGGCCGCGGCGGCGGCGACCAGGCGGCCGGGCAGGCTGGTGATGCCGAGCTGCTCGGCGCGGTACGCGTCGACGAGCAGGCCGCCGATGCCGAGCGGATCGGCGGTGGCCAGCTCGTGCTCGTCGACCATCGACGCGAAGTCGGCGGCCTCACCGAGCATGCCGAGCTCGCTGCAGGTGAGCAGGCCGTCGAGCGGATCGTGCTGGCCCATCGAGCGCACCTGCGGGCGCGACAGGTCGATCGACATCTTCCAGTACATGCGGCGGGCGCCGGTGCCGCCGCCGTAGACGAACGCGCGGTGGGCGACGAACGCCAGCTCGCGCGCCCACGCGCGGAACGCGTCCTGCCCGCTCGCGCGCGCGACGACCGCGAGCGCGTGCATCCACTTCGTCAGGTAGTGGAAGTACTGGCCGTCGCGCTCCCACTCGAGCTGCGAGTGGGCCGGCTCGTCGGCGCGGCGCTCGGGCAGCGGCTTGCCGATGCGCAGCCCGCCGCGGGTCGGGTGCGCCTCGCCGGCCTGCTCGCTCTCGCCGCTCAGCCAGCCTTCGCGCCCGTCGTCGCCGCGGTGGCGGCCGAGGATCGCGTGCACCCGCTCGACGAGCCGCAGCGCGAGCTCGTCCTCGCCGAGCGCGACGAAGTTGCAGACCGCGAACGCGTCGGTCCACAGGTACCGCCTCGGCGGGCGCGGCGACGTGAGGCCGGTGCGCTCCGCGAACCGCGCCATCAGCTCGCCAGCCTGCTCGCGCCGCCGGTCCACGACGTCACCATGACCGACCGCCCCGCCCGCGGCCATCGCCGCGACCACGCGCCGCGATCAGTACCCGCCCTGCGAGTACGTGCTCTCGACGGAGGTGACCTTGCCGCGCGCGTCGACGACGACGCGGATGACGTAGAAGCTCTCGTCGCCGATCGTCGCCTCGGCGTAGCGCTCGCCGGCGCCGGCGGAGGGCTGCCAGCGGAGCCGGACGGTGCGCGACCCTCGCGCGCAGCGCCGCACGTCGAGCTTCGGGGCGTGCTCGGCCCGGGCCATGGCCGCGCAGACGCGGCGCGGGGTCTCCCACCGCCGCGCCGCCGCCACCACCGCCGCGTCGTCGGGGTCCGCGCGCACCGGCGACGCAGAGGCGACCGCGCACGCAGCGAGCACGAGTGACCAGCGCATCCCGCCATTGAGCCACGAAGCGGGCGTCCGTGCCACCGCCCCCCGGCCACCGCCGCCGGCCGCGGCGCGCGTGCCGACCCTTGCCGACGACGACCGGCCGGCGAGTGACGGCGTAACGCCGCAAGTGACGGCCTGACGGTGCAGGCGGCCGATGCCGCCACCAACCAGGAACACCCGATCATGAAGCCTCTCGCCACGTCCGTTCGTTCACCCTTCCTCCTCACCGGCGCGCGCCGCGGCTCGCCAGGTCTGGTCCTGCTGCTGGCGACCTGCCTCGCGGCGGCGTCCTGCGCCGAGCTCGATGCCGACGACGCGTCGTACGGCGAGACCACCTCCGACCTGTACGTCCAGCAGGGCGTGCAGACGTTCAACCCGGGCGAGGCCATCCGCGTCTGCTGGGTGACGGTGACGCTCCCCGGCGCGCCGGCGCCGTCCCTCCTGCAGTCCGCCAAGGATCAGTTCCGCGACGAGCTGAAGAACTCGTGGGAGCGCTGGGCCAACGTCTCGTTCACCGGCTTTCGCGAGTGCCCGACGACGGGGACCGATCGCTACATCCGCATCCAGATCCGCTGGCAGGACGTCTTCCCCGACGGCAGCTCGCACGCGTCGGGCGGCGCGTGCGGGCCGGTGATCGGCCGCGCGCTCTACCAGCTCCCCGCGCCGTACAGCACCACCTCCGACAACGCGGGCCTGAGCTGCGGCGTCGGTCCCGATCGCCGCTTCCTCGATCCGGATCCGAACGTGCGCGCCTCGGTCCGCGGACGGTGGCAGTACATCGCGGTCCACGAGATGGGCCACGTGCTCGGCTTCGGCCACGAGCAGGATCGCCCCGACAACATGAGCCCGAGCACCTGCCCGGGCTCGTCGACGCCGGGGACCTTGCTCACCGCCTACGATCGCGACTCGGTGATGAACTACTGCGGCTCGCACCAGAACCTGTACGGCGTGCTGACGCCCGACGACATCCGCGGCGTGATCGCCGCCTACGGCCGGCGCCCCGGCAACGGGCCGTCGATGTGGTTCAACGGCTTCGAGGGCAGCGACGCCGACGCCTGGTGGTTCGCCGGGAATGGCGGCGTCGACCGCAACATCGGTTACGGCCGCACCGGCGTGAACAACGGCTGGGCGGCGAACTGGACCGGCTGGAACGCGGTGAACACCCGCGTGCGGACCGGCGGCGCGGGCCATCGCTGCGACGTCGAGGTCCAGACCAAGCTGAACGGCGCGCCGGCGTGGCACCGCTTCTGGATCCTCGAGAACGACCAGACCGGCACCGGCTGGTTCGACTGGCCGGCGTCGCAGCAGAACGTCTACCAGCCGGTGAAGTTCACCTTCGACGCGACCGCCGACACCGACACGCTGGTGGCCGGCTTCTGGGGCAACGAGAGCGCCGTCCACTACCTGCAGGTCGACGACGTCACCGTGAACTGCCACACCGGCCTCGCCGCGATCGCCTTCGACCGGCGGTGGCAGACCGGCACCAGCGTCCTCGTCAGCGCCGATCACCTCGCGGGCAGCACCGCGTGCGTGCGCTACGACAACGTGCCGGTGGCGGGCGGCGGGTTCGCCACCCGCTACGGCAACTCGTTCACGCCGGACGCCAACCACCGGCTCGTCTACGCGCGCGACCTGGCCTTCACCACCGGGGCGCCGACCTGCACCGCGGAGCAGCTCGGCGGCTGGGTCTCCGCCTCGATCGCCGACGGCACCGGCACCGACTCGCCCTGGGTCACCTTCCCCGCGCGCTGGCTCTGCGCCAACGGCTGATCCTCGTCGGCGGAGCGGACGCCGCGGCGCGCTCCGGCGGGGCGGCCGGTCAGCGGAGGATGAGGGACTGGTGGACGGCGATGCCGGTGCGGGCACCGTCGCCGACGGCGATGGAGACGGAGCCGCTCGAGACGGCGTTGTCGCCGCAGGCGTAGACGCCGGGCACGCTGGTGGCGCCGGCGCCGTTGACCTTCAGGTGGCTGCCGGCCGGCCCGTCCTCGAGCTCGCAGCCGAGCTGCGCCGCCAGGTCGTCGGCGAGCCGCGTGCACGTCGTCGTGAACGCACCGGCGAACGAGCAGACGCGTCCGTCGGCGAGCCGGAGGTCGACACCGCGCGCGCCGCCCTCGACCGCGGCGATCCGCGTGCGCTCGATCGTCACGCCGCGCGCCGCGATCGCGGCCCACAGGATCGGCTCGAGCTCGACGTCCTCGGCGAACAAGGTCGTCGGCCCCCAGTCGGGCAAGAGCCGCGCGAGGTGCTCGATGCGCGGGCTGCCCGCGATCGCCGCGATCGCGCCGCCGTCGAGCTCGTAGCCGTGGCAGTACGGACAGTGGAAGACCGACCGGCCCCAGCGCTCGACGAGGCCGGGGATCGCGGGCAGGTCGTCGACGATGCCGGTCGCCAGCACCAGCCGGCGCGCGCGCCGCCGCTCGCCACCGGCCAGCACGAGCTCGAGCTCCTGGTGGATGTCGTCCGGCGTGGTGATCACCCGCGGCTCGATGACCCGCGGCTCGACCGCGCGCGCCTCGATCGCGGTGTCGTCGAGCCAGGTGACCGTCGGGTAGGCGGTGAGTTGCGCCTTGCCCACCTCGACGATCCGCTCCGGCGCGCGGCCGTCCTGGCCGAGGAAGCCGTGCGACGCCCGCACCCCGCGGTTGCGGCGCTGGCCGTCGTCGATCACGCACACGCGCCGCCGCGCCCGCGCGAGCTGCAGCGCCGCCGACAGCCCGGCGTAGCTCCCGCCCACCACGATGGCGTCGTCGACGCGGTCAGCCTCCATCGTCGTACCTTTCCACGGACGGCGATATCAACAAATCTCCAGTCGCCGGCCCGGAGGCCGCTCGACGCGTCGAGCGGGCGCGGCCGACGCGTCGAAGCCGCTTCCCGCCGCCGCCGACGCGTTGGCAGGACCGCGGCGCGCGGCCGGACCGCTGCGATCTCGATGGTCTCGCCGCGCCGGCGCGTGGCACCGAAGTTGAAACGTGCGGCGGCCGTGAGCCGCCCACCCCTGCACTCCTCGTCTGCTCCCGAGGCGCTCCAACCCGGCCCGACCGCCGCGCACGAGCCGCCGGCGCCGGGCAAGCGCGGCCTGGTCCAGCGGCGCGCGGGCCGCCCCGCGGACGCCGTCCAGCGCCGGGTCTCCGGCGAGCCGTC
>DASZXE010000394.1:0-17849 GCA_035546475.1 Kofleriaceae bacterium | reverse complement strand
CGCGCGCGGCGACGTCCTCGTCGCCACCTTCCACGTCACCGCGCCGGCGTCGTACCTGCCGCCGCGCGAGGCGGTCACCGCCGTCGCGATCGCGCGCACGGCCGGCGCCGCCGTGATCGTCGTCCACGGCAGCCACGCGCTCGCCCGCGTCGAGCGCACCGCCGGCTCGGTCACCGCCTGGGGCCTCGGCAACCTCCTCTTCCACTGCGACTGCACCGACGAGGAGGACGCGCTCCTCCTCCGCGTCACCGTCGATCGGGGCGGCCTCGTCGACGCCTCGGTCGTCCCGATCGCCGCCGGCCTCCACGGCGCCGCCGCCCGCCCCGCCGGCGATCCGGCCCTCCTCTACGATCTCCTCGCGTCCCTCCGCTCGACGCCGCTCGCCCCGTCCGGGCCCGTCGCCCGCATCCTCCCGCCGGCGCGCTGACCCGGACACAGCGTCGGCCGAAATGCCAACCTCTCGTCGATCGATCGGGCCCTCGCGGCGTTCTGCGGCGTTCTGCGGGGGAGGGGTTGGGTATGGAGCCCGATCTTCTTTGTCTCTCAGTTCGCCCACTCCGCCGACACGTCGAAGCCGTACCTGGTGACGGAGACGTCGGAGACCAGGCGCAGGTAGTGGTAGCGGCCGGTGAGCTCGTCGGTGAGCGCCGGGCCGACCGTGCCGGTGTACCGCTTGACCAGCGTCCACGCGTTGTTCCGCCAGGAGTAGACCTCGAGGAAGTCGTAGCCGTTCTCCAGCTCGAACGTGCCGTTCACCACCAGGTGCACCTTCGTCGCGCCGTCGGGCGCGGTGAGCGCGTGCCACTCCGACGCGCGGTTCGCGTACGGGTGCGCGGTCGCGTCGCGGTCGAACGCGTGCCACGCCGGGCCCGCGTGCCACGCGCAGGCGTTCTGCGTGCAGGACCAGCTCCCCGGCATCGACGGGTGCAGCAGCCCGGCGCAGTCGGCCGGCGCGTCGCAGTAGTTCCACGCCACGCACGAGCCCGACGCCTCGGGGAACGGCGGCTGGAACTGACCCGCGGCGTAGCGGCAGCGGTTGTCCGCCGAGCACGCGCGCGCGAGCAGCCCGCCGCACGGGTCGCCGACGATGCCGCACTCGCCGGTGTGGCGCACGGGCGTCGCCGCGCAGCCGGCCGCGCACGCGTTCGAGTAGGTGTGGCCGTCGTTGCCGCACACCGGCTGGTAGATCGTCGGGCAGATGCAGCTCCCGGTGTGCGCCACGCACTGGCCGGCGTCGCAGGTGTTGCCGGCGCTGCAGGTCAGCGCGCCGCCGCCACCGCAGGTGAACAGCTCGTCGATCTTCGCGATCAGCGCGGCGTCGTCCGCCGGGTGGGTGCCCTGCGCGCGCGTCGACGCGTACGTGCGCGGCGCGATCGACGCCTTCACCGTCTCGTTCCAGTCGCTGCTCTCGCTGGCGCCGGTGCGGCCGAGGTAGCCGCCGGCGACGACGAAGTCGACCACCGCCTGCAGCCGCGCGTGATCGATCGTGCCGATCGTCGTCACCTGGTCGGGCTGGCCCGGCTTGTAGACGACCGTCGCCGCGGTGGTCCCGGTCGCGCGGTGGCCGTTGATCGTCCCGGTGAAGCCACCGCCGACGACGTGCTCGAGCACGACGCTCGCGTCCGGCGCGCACTGCGTCGCGCCGCGGCACTCGCACGGGCCCGGCGCCGGCGTGACGTCGACCTGGCCCGCCGGGCACGCCTGCTGGGGCGGCAGCGGGCACTGCACGTGCGTCTGGTACTCGACCGCGTCGGCGCGGAAGCCGTCCTTCACGACCGACCCGTCGGTCTCGAGGCGCAACGACAGCCGCCGGGCGGCGCCGAGCGGCGCCCAGTCGGACCAGGTGTCGGTGTGGTCGCCGTCGAACTGCTGGACCTCGCCGCCCGAGCCGAGCACGTGCAGGAAGTCGTAGCCGGCCTCGGTGCGGATGCTCGGGAAGTGGACGCGCGCGGTGGTCGCGCACGCCGGCACCCGCGCCGACAGGTCGATCGCGTAGGTGCGATCGAGGTCGTTGGTGTACGGGTGCGCCGACTCGACCGAGATCTGCAGGACGGTGCCGACGCCGTCGGCCTTGCCCTCCGCGGGAGGCGGCAGCGGGCTGCCGGGCGGCAGCTCGGGATCGATCTCGCCCTTGCCGGGCTCGGTCTTGTCGACGCACGCCGCGAGCGCGGCGAGCGCGCACGCGGACAGGAACAGGGAGGCTTTGCGCATGAGGGCGGCCCGCGCCAAAGCAACCTCCGTTCCGCGCCGCGCGCGGCCCAACCATGCGGGATGCGGACGGTCGGCACCGGCAACTCGAGTCGCCACCCGCGCCCGACCGGCAGGTGGCCGAGCCAGCGACAGCCCTCGGCGCGTCGGCGCCGCACGCGCGACGGCGGGGCGGCAACGGGCGGCACCGCACACCGCCGCGACCGCGACACGTCACCGCGCGGCGCCGACCCGAGCCGCGACCGATTCGCCGGCTCGCAGCGCTCGCTCGCGCGCGCCGCGGCGGTCATCCTGGAACATGGCTGACGATCCCGCGGGCCCGCCGCCGAAGATGCCGCGCGGCCTGCTGCTCGTGATGATGGGGGCCGGCGCGCTGATGCTCCTGCCGTTCTGGAGCTGGCTCGTGCTGGCGATCTGGGTCGGCCAGCTCGGCCGCCGCATGGTCCCGCCGCTGACGCGCCTGACCGGGCGCCGGCAGCGGGCGGCGACCCTCCTCACCGCGGCGCTGGTCGCGCTGCTGGTGGTGCCGATCGGCCTCCTGACGGTGCGCCTGGTCGGCGACGCGATCGTGCTGGCGCGGCGGCTCGCCGACTCGCCGAAGGTCACCGCGATGTTCGAGCGGCTGGTCACCACCGGCGCGACGTCCGACGGCCAGGACGCCAACCCGTTCGGGCTGCTGGTCGAGCACGGCGATCGCGCGTGGAGCATCGTCAGCCTCGTCCTCGGCATCGCCGCCAAGGTCGTGCTCGGGCTGTTCGTCTTCCTCACCGCGACGTACGCGGTGCTCGCCGACGGCCCGGGCGCGTACCGCTGGTTCGAGCGCCACCTGCCGCTCGATCCGCGCATCACGCGGCGGTTCGCGGCGGCGTTCACCGAGACCGGCCACGGCCTCTTCATCGGCGTCGGCGTCGCCGGGCTGGCGCAGGCGCTGGTCGCGACGATCGCCTACGCGGCGCTGCACGTGCCCGAGCCGCTGGTGCTCGGGCTCCTGACGCTGATGGCGTCGGTGCTGCCGTCGATCGGCACCGGCCTGGTGTGGGTGCCGGTCGCGATCGGCCTCGCGCTGGTCGGGCGGACCGAGGCGGCCATCATCCTCGGCGCGATCGGCGTGGCGATCATCGGCTCGATCGACAACCTGCTGCGGCCGGTGCTGGCCCGGTGGGGCAAGCTCGATCTGCCATCGATCCTGATCCTCGTCGGCATGTTCGGCGGCATCGAGCTGGTCGGCGGCGCCGGGCTCATCCTCGGGCCGCTCGTCCTGCGGCTCGCGAAGGAGGCGATGGTGCTCGCCCGCGAGGGCCGCGCGGCCGAGCCGCCGCCGCCGCCGCCGCCGCCCCCGGCGTGACCCGGCTTCCCCCGTCGCTCACGGTACGGCGGGCGCGCCCGCGGCCAGCGACTGCAGGAACGCCTTCCAGTCGGCGACCGCCTGCGGCACCCGCGTCGCGACGAAGTGGCCGTCGAACGCGGCGCCGCCGTCGTACTGGAACAGCGCCGTCAGCCGCTGCTGTCCGTCGGGCCCGGCCCGCTCCGGCGTCACCGGCCGCGAGTCACCCGGCAGCCCGATGTTGGAGAGGATCGGGTCCGCCGCGTACAGCCCCGCCGCCTGCGCCGTGTTGTTCATCGTCGACTCCGGCGAGTAGGTGTCGCCCTTGCCCCAGACCTCGAGGACGTGCTTCGACGCGATGCCCGCCGGCGTGCGCCGCACGAGCAGCGGCGCGAAGTTGATCGGGTCGACGCCGTCGTAGAAGGTCTGCCACATCACCATGACCGGGTGGCCGCCGCCGACCGGCTCGCCGAGCAGCAGCTCGAGCGCCGCCTTCGACGCGACCGGCGTCGTCTTGCGCATCAGCCCCTCGACGAGCACCGAGCCGGCGCCCGACAGCACCGCCCCCTGCGCCAGGTTGGTCAGCGCCACCGCCGGCAGCCCGACCGTCGAGCCCTGCGAATGCCCGAAGAAGTACGTCCGGGTCGGATCGAGGTCGATCGTGCCGACGCCGGCGACGTCGAACGGCGGCACCTGCGCGACCCGCAGCGCCTGCATGACGTCGACGGCGCCCTGCACGTGGTTCGCGCGCGCGGCCGTCGGGTTGTAGACGTTGAAGACCAGGCTGTCGGGCGTGCGCGTCGACGTGCCGCGCCGCGCGCCGTGGCCGATCCCCTCGAAGGTGAGCGTCGCCATCGGCCGCGCGCCGGTCGACAGCGCCTCGGCGATGCCGCCGTCGACCGCGTCCTTGAAGCTGCCGCCGGTGCCGTGCGCGTGGACCACGAGCGGCCAGCCGGTCGCCGGCGCCACCGCCTTCGGGATCGTCAGCGCGAAGCAGACCTGCTCGGTCCCCTGCACGATCGGCGTGTGATCGAAGTCGGTGAACTGGATGCCGCCGCCGTCGGTCGGGCGCTCGTACGGCTCGGTCCCCATCTGGTAGCGCGGCACCGACATCGTGCCGTGGATCTCCCAGAACGAGCCGGCCGAGTCGCCGCACACGCGGCCGCCGTCGCCGGCGCACGGCGAGACGTGGTTGCCGTCGCACAGCGTGAGCTGCGAGAGCGTCGGCAGCGGCGCCGCCTCGAGCTCGGTGTCGAGCGCCCGGAGGAGCCCGCTCGGATCGCCGACGGTGTAGACCGACGCGGTCGCGACGTCGCCGACCGCGTGCCCGCTGCGCTGCAGGTAGGTGCGGAAGTTGGCCCACTTCGTCCACGCCGGCCGCAGCGTGACGTCGGTCGGCATCTGGTCGGCGAGCAGCGCCGCCAGGTCGGTGTCCTGCGTCGGCGTGCCGTGCGTCGCCGAGCGGACCGCGCTCGTCACCCACGCGGCGTAGGTGTGGCCGGGCTCGAGCGGATCGTTCATCCGGTTCGACAGCGTCAGCGAGTTCTGGCAGATGAACTTTCCGCGCCCCTGCGAGTAGTCGAAGGAGCGGCTGCGGTTCGCGCCGAAGTCCGGCGACTGCGGATCGGTGATGTCGACGACGAACAGGGCCGAGCCGTCCTGCAGGGTCGAGAAGTCGAGCGGCTGCGAGAACCGGAACGTCACCGGCGCCACCGACGAGAAGCCGTGGAAGTCCTCGGCGAGCGCGTCGGCCTCGAGCCCGACGATGTCGACCCCGAGCAACGACGGCCCCGGGTGCGGGAAGTCGGCGATGTCGAGCTTGCCGTTGTCCTTGACCCGCAGGTCGCTCGGGAACGGCAGCCGGTAGAAGTCCTCGAGCGAGCGGGTCGCGCGCGGCACCTCGAAGAAGCCCTTGAACGGCGCCGAGTCGGCCGCGCAGTTCACGCCGCCGTACGGCGGATAGACGCTGGCCGCGCGCCCGCACTTGCCGCCCGGGCTGCAGACCAGGCCGGCGAGGCAGTCGGTGGTGGCGGTGCACGCCTCGCCGAGATCGGCCTGGCCGGCGGCCTGGCAGGTGCCGGCCAGCCCGTCGAGCACGCAGGTGAAGCCGCTCATGCAGTCGCCGCCGGTGGCGCACGCCGCGTCCGCGTTGCCGCCGCCCGCCGCCTCGCACACGCCGGCCGCGGTGCAGTAGAGACCGGTCACGCAGTCGCGGTTCGCCGAGCAGTGGCCGCCGACGGCGACCGAGCCCTCGACGGCGCAGGTGCCGTCGGCGCAGACCAGCTCGCCGTCGCAGTCGGCGGTGGTCGTGCAGTCGAAGCCGAGGCCGCCGTCGGTGTCGGCCGGCTGGCCGTCGTCGCCGTTCTCGAACAGCTTGCAGCCGCCGGCGAGCGCGGCCAGGATCGCGAGGGGCGGGGCGAGCGAGGTCAGGCGCACGGACTCCTCCAGCGGCGGGGAGAGCCCGCCACCCGCGACGATACATCAGGCCGCTGACGCCGTGGCTCGCGTCGTCGGGAGCCCGGTCACACTCCAGCGCGCCGGGCCTCCACCGTGCGAGACGCCTCGAGCACCGGACCGGCGCGACACCGGCCGGGACCGCTTCCGTGGCTGCGATGACCCGACATCATTCGATCGTCCCGGGTTGCGTTTCGCGCCGTCAGAAGGCACAACCCCCGCCGCATGCTCGACTCGGTCGCCCACTACGTCACGCACGTGATCGAGAGCATGGGCTACCCGGGCCTCTTCCTCCTGATCGTGCTCGAGAGCACGCTCGTCCCGATCCCGTCGGAGCTGGTGATGCCGTTCGCCGGCTACCTCGCCAGCCGCGGCACCTTCTCGCTGCCCGCGATCCTCGCGGTCAACGCGGCCGGCGCGGTGACCGGGTCGCTCATCTCCTACCTGGTAGGAGCGGCAGGTGGCAGGCCGCTGCTCGAGCGTTACGGGAAGTACGTCATGGTGCGCGCCGAGGACCTCCGCAAGACCGACGACTACTTCGCTCGTCACGGCGGCTGGACCATCTTCATCGGCCGCTTCATCCCGGTGGTCCGACACCTGATCTCGCTGCCCGCCGGCGTCGCGCGCATGCGGCTGTCGGTCTTCACCTTCCAGACCGCGCTCGGCGCGACGATCTGGGGCGGCGGCCTGATGGTCGTCGG
Source organism: Kofleriaceae bacterium (assembly GCA_035546475.1). GTDB lineage: Bacteria > Myxococcota_A > Polyangia > Haliangiales > Haliangiaceae > UBA2376. The sequence continues at coordinate 11,162 of DASZXE010000394.1, read as the reverse complement.
CTACGAGATCGGCGCCAACTGGGAGCGGTTCGCCCGCGTCGCCAAGCGCCTCGATCTGATCGTCGGCGTCATCGTCCTCGTGATCCTCGCCGCGCTCGTCGTGCGCTTCTGGCGCAAGCGGCGGGCGCAGCGCCCCGCCGTCGCCGAGCCCACCCGATCGGTCAGCCCCTGATCAGAGCCCCCCGTTATACCTGCCGTGGCCGCCATGTCGCTCCCGATGCCCCGTACCGAAATGCTTCCGTCACCCAGCAGCGGTGGTAGCTTGTTGCCGATGTCGCTGTCGGCCGAAGCGGTCGCGGTCCACCTGCTCGATCGCCACGAGGTCGAGGTGGTCGATCGCGCCCTGCGGGTGGTGGCGGTCCGCGCGCCGGTCGACGCCCAGATCCTGCGCGACCTGATCGGCCAGCTCCGCGAGACCAACGCGCTGCTCGAGAACACGCGACCGCTGCGCTCGCGCACCGCGCTCGGCGGCGAGCACCGCGACGTCGAGACGCTGATCGCGCACCTGGTCTCGCTCGACGGCCTGTCGGGCGACCTGACGCTGCCGCTCAAGGCGACGCTGTCGCGCACCTGCCTGCTGACGAAGATCATGTTCCTGCGGGGGTTCATCAAGGCGACCACCGCGATCCACGACGGCCAGGCCGACATGAGCGGCCTCATCCACGACCTCAACGAGGAGCTCGCGCAGTCGGTCTACACGCTGCTGTCCGAGGAGCTGTTCCTCGCGCTCCTGCGCAAGCCCGACGTCGCCTCCGGCACCAAGCGGCGCGCGGCCGACCAGCTCATCACGATCTGGGACGACGCGACGCTCGAGATCGACGACTTCGCGCCGATGCTCGAGTCGGCGTGGCACGCCCGCAACCGGATCACCAGCGACTTCGGCTGCCTGGTCGGCGCGACCGAGCTGTTCCGCCTGGTCTGCGAGGACTGCAACCCGGGCGTCCTCGAGTTCTTCGCGCGCGACGACCTGTCGCCCGACGAGTCGGCGGCGTTCGAGGAGTTCCTGTTCAACATGACGTGGGAGGAGCTGTCGACGCTCCGCCACACGATGCGCGAGCAGGGCAGCGCGACGGTGACGCCGGCGTGGGCGAGCAAGGTGCTCGGCCGCACCATCGACACGCTCGAGCACTCGCGCGAGGTCGACCCGATGGCGCTCTACCGGTCGTACAACCGGCGCCAGCTCGCCGCCGACTTCCGCCTCATGGCCGGCGCGCCCGGCCCGCGCCGCACCGCCGAGGGCTACCTGATGGTCTCGCTCCTCGACCAGCAAGCGCCCCCCGACGGCGAATAGCCCCGTCAGCGGCGGCCAGCCGTGGGTTGTCCTGGCGTCGGCGGGTCGGTACGCTCCCACCATGGCCGCCAACCTGCCCACCGGCGTGCTCGAGCGCATCGTCGAGGTGCTCGCTCCCGAGCAGGTATGGCTCTTCGGCAGCCGCGCACGAGAAACGCACGGTCCCGACAGCGACTGGGACCTGATGGCCGTGCTGCCCGACGACGCCCCCGAGCACAGGCTCGATCTCGCAGCGGTGTGGAGCGATCTGCGCGAGCTTCGCCGCCTTCGCGTCGAGGTGATCCCGATCCGTCGGCGCGACTTCGAAGAGGAGCGGACCGTGCGCGGTGAGCTCGCCGAGGCCGTCGCCCGCGAGGGGCGCATCCTCTATGGACCGTGACACCCCGCGCCCGCGCCGCCCGATCGTGAAGCTGCTCGACGCCGCGAGGCTCGATCTCGACGCCGCGCGGCGGTTGCTCGTGGACCCGCCCAACGTCCTTGCCGCGAACCACCTGCAGCAGGCCGCCGAGAAGATCCTCGGTGCGGTGCGACTGGACCGCGGTCTCCTGAACACGAAGGACCACGATCTCGTCATCTTGATCGACGGGCGGCCAGGCGGCGAACCCCGGCCATTGCCCGCCGGTGACGTCTGGCGAGAGCGGTTCCGTCAGCTGGAATCACTGAGCGCCTACGCGACCGCGTTCCGCTACAGCCTGACGCCGGCACCAAAGGTGGACGAGTTGCGTGCGAACCTGCTCAGCCTCACCACGCTGCACGACCTGGCGACGGCCGAGCTGGTCGCGTAGTGCGTCAGGACTTGGCGGGGGCGGCCTGGGAGGCGGTCGGCGCGGGAGGCGTCGTCGCGGCGGCGGCGGCGGCGAGGTGCTTCTCGATGAGGCGCGCCAGCTCGGGGATGGCGTCGACGACGTTCTTCTTGGCCGAGCCCCGCATGCGCTCGTAGGCCTTCTTGGCCGTCTTGTGCTCGGTCGTCTTCGCCCGCTCGTCGGTGACCGACAGCAGGTCCTCGGCGACGTCGTCGGCGCGCGCGATCACGAAGTCGGAGAAGGTGCCGGTGCCGCCGGCCGCCCAGCGGTCGTGGTGCGGCTGCAGCTTGCCGAGCCAGTCGTTCAGCAGGTCCTCGACGACGCCCTTCACGAAGCCGCGCTTGATGGTCTTGATCGTCGCGTAGGCGCCCTTGATCGCCATGCCCGACAGGCCGGACTTGTGGCCGACCTGCGCGTCGATCAGGTGGACGCAGTCCTCGACGACCTGGGTCCGCTGGGGCGGGACGGCGATGCGTTCGACGAGCGTGCTCATGCTGGCTGGGCTCACTTCTCGGTTGGCGGCATCGGCTCCGGCGCGGTGGCCGGGAACGACACCTGATAGCGGGCGCAGCGGATCGACATCTGCGCCTGATCGGCGGTCGGCAACTGCGCCCAGAACTTCTGCGCGACGTCGGAGTCGCCGAGGATGCACGACGACGACACGATCACCCGGAGCATGCGCTTGTTGCCCGGCTCCTTGCTCAGCAGCTTGAGCGCCAGCGCGCGCGCGCCGTCGTAGTCGCCGCGGTCGTACATCTTGTTGGTCTCGGTCATGCCCGAGGCCAGCTCCGGGTCGTCCGGGTCGATCGGCGGCTGCATCGCCCCGCTGCCGCGCAGGCGGTCGGGCGGGTCGATCGGCGGCGGCTGGTCGAAGACCGCCGGGTCGTTCATCGGCAGGTTGGCGCGCGGGTGGGGCAGGTCGAGGCGCGACCGCACCGCCACCGGCGGGTCGCTGCCGTCGCCGGTGCGCGGGAACCGGTGGCCCGACCTCTCCGCCGCGCCGCCGGCCGCGCCGCTCTCGTGACGCGCCTGGGCCTCGGCCAGCTTCTCCGGCGACGGCCCGGCGGCGTCCGAGCCGCGGACATCCAGCCAGAGGTAGATCCCGCCCACGGCAACGACGCCGGCGATGGCGGTGAGCAGGATGGAGCGCGGCCGCATGGTGGCGAAAGCGCCGGTCTTGTACCATATCGCCGAGGGCCGCGCCGTCGTGTGGCGAGGCCGGAATAGCCGAGGTAGGTTCCAGGGTTGTTGTTGACGGGGGGCTCCGGGCCGGGATAAGTCCGAGCCCATGAAGAGCCTCCGCTCCCTGATACCCATCCTCGGCATCGCAGCCGCCAGCCTCGTCGGCGTGGCGAGCTGTGGTGACAACAGCGTCTCCTGCGGCGACGGCACCCACGTGGGCACCGGTGACCAGGCCGGCATGTGCGTCCCCGACGCCACCTGCGGCCCGGGCACCCAGGAAGATCCCGGGACCGGCAAGTGCGTGCCGGACGGCAGCGTCATCTGCCCGCAGGGCACCACGTTCGAGGACGGCCAGTGCCAGGTGAACGAGGACGCCTGCGCCGAGGGCACCGTGCTCGTCGACGGCCACTGCGTCCCCGAGGACGACACGCTCACCGCCGACCTCGACGAGGCGGCCGAGCCCAACGACGATCCCGCCACCCCCGCCGGCATGTTCACCGTCGGCGCGGTCGACTCGAGCACCGTCATCCACGGCTGCATCAACCCGCGCAGCGACGACGACGGCGACGGCAACCTCGATCCCGACTACGACCTCTGGGTCGTGAACGCGACCGGCCCGACGACCCTCGAGATCACCGCCGACGGCGTCCACGGCCTCGACGCCGGCTTCGTGATGGTGAGCGTCGACCCGGCGCTCAACGGCACGCTCGCCAACTGGCGCCGCTTCGGCATCAACCTGAGCGGCGACACCGCCCAGCGTCAGGTCTACCTGCCGGCCGCCGGCAGCTACGCGATCCTCGTCACCGACGCGCGCACCCTGTTCCTCAACTCGGGCGCGGCCGGCAGCGAGACCGCCTGCTACTACACGACCGTCAAGCACATCGCGACCCCGGCCGCGACCGCGCTGACGATCCCGCAGACCGCGGCGCAGGACCGCGGCCAGGTCAAGCTCTACTCGTACAACCCGGCGACCACCGGCCGCATCCTCGACATCACGCTGAACAGCGACTCGGCGGCGATGTCGCCCGCGTTCCTCACGCTGCGGGGCGCCCAGAACGCGCTCTACGGCTCGAGCCGCTTCGACGCCGCCAGCGGGTTCCCCGCGTTCTTCGACGTCGGCGGCCTCAACCAGGGTGAGACGGTCACGCTGGTCTCCGACATGGAGTACGACTACGCGCTCACGCCGCAGGACTACACCTACGACCTGTTCGAGATCGCCGGCCAGCCGCTGCCGATGAACGGGCAGACGGTGACGGTCACCAAGCAGAACGGCCAGACCCCGAACGCGCCGTACGTCGACCTCAACTACTTCTACTTCGACGTCGCCGCGGCCAACACGATCGTCAACTTCAACGTCACGGCCTCGCAGGACGAGGAAGACCTCCCGCTCAACATGTTCCTGCTCCGCCGCGACATCTTCACGCCCGACGGCACGTTCGACGCCGTCGCCGTCATCGACGCCGGCGAGGGCCGCATCGGTGGCTTCAGCAACGAGTTCGTCCGCTTCGCCCAGCCGGGCCGCTACTACTTCGTCGTGCAGGATCCGTTCGGCACCTCCGGCGAGACGTACGACCTGACCGGCAGCTACGCGACGGTCTCGACCAGCCCGGTCACGCTCGGCACGCCGCTCGCCAACCAGGCGCTGCCCGCGACCAAGAGCGCCTTCCACACCCTCGACCTGACCAACCCGGTCTGGCTCCAGTTCGGCGTCACCGGCACCAACTTCCCGGCCGGCGCGACGACCGCGCGGCTGTCGTTCTACGACCTCGCGGGCAGCGGCTGGATCACGACCCAGGTCGCCGATTCGCTGTCGGGCGAGCCGGACAACCTGAACCCGGCGTTCACCCTCAACGAGAACGCGGATGGCTCGACGCCGAAGGGCCGCATCCTCGCCCACGACACGCACGACTACCTCGTGCAAGTCCAGGCGGTCGGCACCCCGGGGGCGAACCCGACCTACAGCCTCAACTTCGCCAACCGCGACGCCTACAACTTCCAGACGATCGTCGCCGGCACCCCGATCATGCGGACCGGCATGGACAACGTGACCGGCCAGGTCGGTAGCGCCCCCGGCAAGAAGCGCTTCATCGTGTTCGGCACCGCCGGCAGCGACCTCACCGCGCAGGTGACGCCGCTCAACGCGCTGGCGAACATCGCCATCCAGCGGGTCAATGCCGACGAGTCGACGACCGGCAACTCGCTCGTGGACGCGGGCCTCGTGGGCGCTGCCGAGACCCTGACGGCCACCTTCGGTGCGTCGCCGAACGACTGGGTCGCCTTCGAGGTGCAGGACAAGACGGTCGGCGTCGACACCAACCTCACGCTCAACCTGAACGCCGTCATGCCGCGTCCGTACGTGAGCACGATGGGCGCGATCGCCTACGCCGACGCCTGTCCGCCCGCGGGGACGCCGGTCGGCATGGCGGTCAACGGCTCGACGCTGCTCGGCACCGACCTCGACGACGATCGCATCCCCGCCCGCTCGCTGCCGGCCGGCTGGAACTTCTCCTACTTCGGCGCGCCGGTCACCAAGTACATCATCGGCGCGAATGGCTGGATCAAGATGGGCGGGGACAACATCGTGAACGACACCTGCTCGTTCGGCGCGTACTCGAACCTCGCCATTCCCGCCAACGACTGCATGAACGGCGTCGTCGCCCCGTTCTGGAACGACTACGACACCATCACGCTGTGCGAGAAGGTCGAGGCCACCAAGGTCACGATCCAGTGGGTCGGCAAGCACTACCTGTCGACGCCCACCGTGTCGTTCCAGGCGATCTTCAACATGAACGGCGTCATCGACTTCGTGTACGGCGGCGGCGCCGCCCACACGTCGGATGGCTCGTTGCAGACGATCGGCCTCGAGAACCTCGGCGGCACGTTTGGCCACCAGTACTCGTTCAACACGGCCATCGTCACCGCGAACACGTCGCGCGTGATGACGCCCGCGCCGTGACGCGGTCGGCGAGCTAGCTCGCCATCGAGAGCTTCGAGCGGCCCGGGTGGCGACACCCGGGCCGTGGCATTTTCGGCACGCCCGCGGCGACCGCTGCGTGCTGGCGTTCGGTATCGTCGGACCGGGGGGCGGGCGCGTTGCCCGTTGCCGCCAGCAGACCTGGCCCGCGCGCGGGCCGCCGCCTGGAGGATCTCATGCCACCGGTCCCGCAGATCTCGGTCTCCGTCGACACCGACGCCGGCACCTACACGTTCACGACCTCCAACCCGTCGGTGACGCCGGGCGCGCAGCCGCTGCCGGTGATCCGCCTCGGCAACTTCACGATCGTCGCGGTCGGCAAGAACTCGAACATCACCGTGGTGGCGACCCTGCCGACGACGGCCACGGTGACGACGCCGTTCAGCCCGTCGATGCAGCCGGTGACGAAGACGGCGGCGCAGTACCAGCTCACCGCGATCGGCATGGTCACGCTGTCGGTGCCGACCTACAACGGCCAGAGCCTGACCGGCACGCCGCTGGTGGTGGCGCCGGCGACGTCGCTGACGCTGACCGAGAGCGGCTCGTCGACGCCGTCGGTCAGCTACGGCGCGATCGTCAGCCTGATCATCGACAACCTCCAGATCCAGACGACGGTGACGACCTCGACCAGCAACCTCTTCATCGGCCAGACCGGCAACACGGCGACGGTGAACCCGGGCGGCTCGCCGTATCAGGTGGCCGATCAGTACGACGGCTCGTACAACGTCAACGGCGACGGCCCCGGCGAGCAGTCCAAGATGGTCATTCCCCTGGTCGGCACCATCAACGTCAGCTCCACCAAGAAGCCGCACCTCTGACGGGTCCCTGGGGTTCGCTTACAGTCGGGGGCGATGGGCGCGACGCCACGCAGGCAGGCGACGGAGGCCGACTTCTGGGCGATCCCGGAGGCGGTGCGCCATCACGAGCTGGTCGGCGGCGAGCTGCTCGAGAAGGCGGCGCCGAGCGGTGAGCACGGTGGCGCGCAGTTCGGAATCGCGGCCAGCATCTCGGCGTTCCAGCGGCCCGCCGCGAAGGGCGGTCCGGGCGGCTGGTGGTTCGGGTCGGAGATCGAGGTGCGGCTGAAGACCGGCGAGATCGTGCGGCCGGACGTGCTCGGCTGGCGCCGCGAGCGGTGCCCGCAGCGGCCGACCGGGACGCCCGTCGAGGTCACGCCCGACTGGATCTGCGAGATCATCTCACAGAGCAACGCGTCGGACGACACGGTGAAGAAGCGGCGCGCGTACCACCCCAACGCGATTCCGCACGACTGGCTACTCGACCCCGGGCCCGGCACACGGACGGTGCTGCGGCGGAGCGCCGACGGCTACATCACCGTGCTGTCGGCAGAGCGCGGCGAGACGGTCCGCGCGGAGCCATTCGACGCCATCGAGTTGCCGGCCGCTGCGCTGTTCGGCGGCGACCCGATCGCGGTCGCGGACGCGGACCTCATGAACATCTGCTTCCGTTTGTCATGATGAACGGAACCACGTCGCTGCCCATCTTCGGTCGCCGGTGCGGCCTCCAGAGCGGTCACGGCTTTGCTGGGGTCGTGCTACGATCGAGCTCGTGACCGCGCTCAAGGCACACGTCCTCAACGGGCATATCGTCGTCGACGATGCGGTCGACTTGCCCGAGGGCGCGGAGCTGCGCGTGTGGCTCTACGACGCCTCGCGCGAGCAGATGTCGGAGGACGAACGCGCGCGGCTCGATCAGTCGCTGGCGCGCGCCTCGGCGCAGGCAGATGCCGGCCAGCTGATCGATGCCGACGAGGTTCTGGACGAGTTGCAGCAGGCGTGAGGGTCCGCTTCGCGCCGGAGGCGCTCACCGCCGTCCGCGAGAAGCGGGCCTGGTGGGTGGCGCACCGCGAGAAAGCGCCGCGCCTGTTCGTCGAAGAGCTGACGGCCGTGGTGACCAAGCTGCGCGTCGGCGCCGATCAGGATTGCCAGCACTACGTCACAGAGCGGGGTCGCCTGATCTGGCGGCTCGCGATGCCTCGGACGCGTAACCACGTGTACTATCGTCATGACGCGGCCGGCGATATCGTGATCCTGACCGTTTGGAACGCGACGGCGGGCAGTCCTCCAGACTTCTGAGGATCGGTCGCCCGCAGGATCGCCGGCGGTGATCACCGGGGAGGGTGAAAGGCCTTGTGCGGCGGTCGACTTCGGAGGAAATTCCGCGAAGCTGTGACCGCGCGTCTCCCGCCCGCGGTCGGACCTCCAGGAGCCTTCCATGCGTCCCCAGCCCCACCGTTCCATCGCTGCCGTGGTCGCCGCGATGGCTCCGGCGTCCGTGCTCGTGCTCGCGGCCCTGGCCAGTGCGTGTGGTCCGGCCAATGATCAGGCCAACGCCGACTGCCCCGGCATCGACGTCCAGTCGGACGTCATGAACTGTGGCGAGTGCGGCCACGCCTGCGGCGTCGGGCAGCTCTGCGTCGCCGGCGAGTGCTCGTCCGACTGCCGGCCCGGCCAGACGGTCGAGTGCTACGAGGGGCCGCCGGCGACCAAGGGCGTCGGCCCGTGCCGCGCCGGCACCCGGCGCTGCCAGCCGGACGGCACCTGGAGCGTCTGCCAGGGGCAGATCGTCCCGGCGCAGGAGGTCTGCGGCAACGGCATCGACGAGAACTGCTCGGGCGTCGCCGACGAGAACACCGACCTGGACGGCGACGGCTTCACCACCTGCGACGGCGACTGCTGCGACTCCAGCGAGTGCCACGATCCGGCGCTGGTCAACCCGGGCGCGTTCGACGCCGCCGGCAACAACGTCGACGACGACTGCGACGGCCAGGTCGACAACACGCAGGTCACCTGCGACGACGGCATCATCTCCAACACCGACCGCGCCACCGACTTCGCGCGCGCGATGGACATCTGCAACGAGGCGATCGAGGCGACCCGCCGCTGGGGCCTCATCGACGCCAAGCTGACGCTGCCCGACGGGACCGGCGTGCCGGCGCCGGCCGGCCACTCGGTGCGCCCGCAGTTCGGCGCGCTGATGCCGCAGGCGGGCTCGAGCTTCGCCCTCATCAGCAGCGGCAACGCGGCGGCGCCGGGCCAGACCAACCCGGACCACATCGACTTCCAGCAGAGCGCGATGCTCGGCACCGAGAGCCCGTTCCCGACCGACTGGCTGGCGGCCAACGGCGGCTCGCTGCCGAACACGCCCGGCTGCCCGCCGATCCAGTCGGGCACCGCCGCCGAGGATCCGGTCATGCTGACGCTGCGGATCCGGGTGCCCAGCAACGCGAAGTCGTTCAAGTTCTCGTCGAACTTCTTCTCGGCGGAGTTCCCCGAGTGGGTGTGCAGCCCGTTCAACGACTTCTTCGTCGTGCTGCTCGACTCGACGTGGAACGACGACCCGACGCACATGCCGCGCAACCCCGACGACAAGAACCTCGCGTTCTACAAGCAGCCGCAGACCGGCAACATCTATCCGGTCGGCATCAACCTCGCGAGCGGCAACACCGGCCTGTTCACCGAGTGCGTGAACGGCACGACCGGCTGCTTCGGCAACGAGAGCACGATCTCGACGTGCGTCGGCACCCAGCAGCTCACCGGCACCGGCTTCGACCTGCCGGAGCCGGGGTCGTGTGACACCAACAGCCTCCTCGGCGGCGCGACCGGCTGGCTCGAGACCGCCGGCAACGTGGTCGGCGGCGAGATCATCACGCTGCGCATCGCCATGTGGGACACCAGCGACCACCGCCTCGACTCGCTGGTCGTGCTCGACAACTTCTCGTGGTCGGTGGACGCCTCCGACCCGGGCACGACGATCGGCCGCACGCCGCCCGCCCGCCCGCCGGTCTCGCCCGCCGCCGCCATGCCCGTCTCCGACGTGCTCACCCTTCGCTGACCGCGGCCCGCGCGGGCGGGGTTTGCCGGGATGGCGCGGTGCGTGATACGCATGAGGGGGGCTGCGTCCCCGCGGCGCTCACGCGCAGGAGCTGTTCCATGGCCGAGGCGCGGATCATCAAGCGGTACGCCAACCGCAAGCTGTACGACACGCAGCACAGCCGCTACGTCACCCTCGAACAGATCTCGGAGATGATCCGCGCCGGCGACGACGTGAAGATCATCGACAACAAGTCCAAGGAGGACCTGACCTCGGTCACCCTGGCCCAGATCATCTTCGAGGAGGAGAAGAAGCGCAGCTTCATGCCGCTCACGGCGATGCGCAACATCATCCAGAGCGGCGGCGGCTGGTTCGCGGAGGCGCAGCGGCGCGTGACGAGCGTGCTCAAGCGCGGCGACGCCGGCGCGGCGGGCACGCCGGGCACCGGCGAGGCGGATCCCCCCGACGACGACGCGCCGCCCGCGGACGAGGGCGCCGAGAGCGAGGGGTCGCCGCGCCGCCGCGAGGGGCTGGTCGTCATCCGCGAGCTGCGCCACTGGGTCGCCGACCAGCAGCGCGCGCTCGACGAGTGGCAGCGCCGCATGGACGGCCGCATCCGCAGCGCCATCGAGGGCATCTCGCCGTTCGCCGGCGTGCACAAGGACATGAAGGCCCTGGCCGAGCGGATCAACGAGCTCGAGGCCAAGCTGCAGGAGCTGTCCGAGGCCGAGGGCGGCGACGGCAAGCGAGGCTAGAGCACCGAACGGTTCGACGTGCCTGCCGCGACGCGAACCTGCGGGCACCTCCGGGCATACGTCCGATGCTCGCTCCGGGTGTGGGGGCCGCACACTCGTCGCTGCGCCTCGCGCGTCCGCCCGGCACGGCCTCGCGGGCCGCGTCTCGCGACGGCCTTCGAACCGTTCGATGCTGCAGCCGGGCTCGCGACGTGGAGCCCCCCGCGCTCGCCACGTTCCCCGCGCCCGACGAGGTGCACCGTGACCTCGGCCGCGCGGCTGGGCCGACGCGGTGCCCCGGGGCGACGGCCGCGCAGGCTGGGCCCGCGACGAAGGCCGCGCGGCTG
>DASZXE010000393.1:0-3000 GCA_035546475.1 Kofleriaceae bacterium | reverse complement strand
GTCGAGGTCGAGCCCCGACGCGCGCGCGATCGTCTCCTGCGCCAGCGGGCTGCCGGCGAGCGCGACCAGCTCGACGATCGTGCGGGTCGGCTCGTCGAGGCGGAGGATGCGGGCGCGGATCGCGTCGTCGATGCGCGGCAGCGCCGGCTCGTCGCCGCCGGCGGCGAGGTGGCGGACCAGCTCGTGGATGAACATCGGGTGGCCGCCGGCCTCGCGCGCGATCGTGCGCGGATCGAGCGGGCCGGCGCCGTCGACGTGCTCGGCGAGGCGCACGACGAGCTGCTCGGCGTCGTCGGCCGACAGCGCGGCGAGGCGGAGATCGTGGCCGGGCTCGCTGGCGGGGATCGCCTCGAGGAGGTCGTCCATCTTCACCTGGCCGACGTCGCTCTCGCGCAGCGTCGCGATGAGCAGGAACGGCGGCGCCGGCGCGCGCAGCAGCTCGCGGAGCAGGTGGACGCTGTCGGCGTCGGTCCAGTGCAGATCGTCGACGACGAGGACGAGCGGGTGGGCGAGCGCCACGCGGCGGACGATCTCGCGGAGCGCGGCGAACGCCTCGGCGCGGACCTCCTGCGGCGAGCGGTCGTCGGCGGGCGCCGCCTCGGAGGCGGCGGTGGCGCCGGCGGCGAGCGCCGGCAGGACGCCGCGCAGCACCGGGAACAGCCGGGCCAGCGCGCCGGCGCCGGGCGGCAGCAGCGCGTCGAGGAGATCGCCGGGCGTCGCGCCGAGGAACCGGGTCAGCTCGTCGACGATCCCGTCGAGCGCCTTGTACGGGACGCTCTCGCGCTCGTAGCAGCGGCCGACCAGCACGACCGCGTCCGGCTGGCGCGCGAGCACCTGGCTGGTGAACTGCCGCACGAGGTAGCTCTTGCCGACGCCGCTCTCGCCGCGCACGAGCACCGTGCGGCCGTGGCCGGCCTCGACCTCGGCCATCGCGGCGGCGAGGCGCGCCAGCTCGTCGCGGCGGCCGACGAACGGCGGGCGCGACGGCGACGACGGCCGGCGCAGGCCGGTCTGGCCGAGGCGGCGCAGCACCTCGTGACCGTCCGGGCGGCGGACAGGATCGCAGCGCAGGAGCTCCTGGCACAGCGCATCGAGGTCGCGCGGCACCTCGAAGCCGAGGTCGGACGGCGCCGGCCCGTCGCGCTGCTGGGTGTCGAGGAGCGCCAGCCGGCTGGGCGCGACGAACGGCTGGCGGCCGGTCAGCGCCTCGAACAGCAGCACGCCGGCCGCGTACCAGTCGCCGGCCTGGCCGATCGAGCCGGTGGTGAACAGCTCGGGCGCCATGTAGCCGAGCGTGCCGGCGAGCCGCGGCTGCCAGCCGGCGCGCTGGGTGTCGTGGGCGAGGCCGAAGTCGAGGACGACGACGCGGCCCTCGCGGGAGACCAGGACGTTGCTCGGCTTGATGTCGCGGTGGACCTTGCGCGCCGCGTGCAGCGCGTCGAGCGCGTGGGCGAGCTGGAGGAACGCGCTGCGCAGGCGCGCCTCGTCGAACGAGCTGCCGCGCGGCGTCGACGGCGTCGGGCCGTCGGTGCGCGGCCGCACGTGCGGCACGGTGGCGGCCTCGCCGACCGCGCGGAGCTCCGGTCCCCGGACGAAGCAGAGGACGTCCTCGCCGTCGACCAGCTCCATCGTGAAGAACCAGCGGTCCTGGTCCTCGATCAGCTCGCCGAGGGTGACCAGGTTCGGGTGCGTGACGTCCTGCAGCGCGCGGAACTCGTGCTTGAGCGCGAGCAGCTCGTCGGGGGCCATCGTGCGCAGGGTCTTGAGCGCGACCCGCGCGTTGCGCTCGCGGTCGACCGCCTCGTAGACGACGCCCATGCCGCCGGTGCCGAGGCGGCGCACGACCTCGAAGCGCTCGGTGCCCGCGAACTCCGGCACGGGCGGCGGCTGCGCCTCCGGCCGCTCGATCATCCGCGGACTCCCCTGACCATCGCCCGATCCTAGCCCGGATCGAGCGCCGCGCGCCGGCCGGCCCGTGTCAGCGCGCGGAGCGGGGGCGGAGGACCGGCACCGGGCGGGGGCCGAGGCGGATCGTGAAGGCGCGCGCGGGCGGCTGGACGTCGCCGCCGAGGTGGTAGCGGGCCGGTGCGGCCAGCTCGACGCGCACGGCGCGGGCGGCGAGGTCGCGGACGGCGCCGCCCTCGGCCGCCTGGCGGCCGGTGAGCATGTGGACGGCGGTGCGGACGACGTCGCCGAGCCGGGCGGCGCCGACCTTCAGCTCGAAGCGCTCGCCGATCGCGTCGACGTGCGGGAAGAAGCGGAAGCCGGCGCTGTACGACGGCACCGTCGACGCGGCGGCGAGCGTGGCCGGGCCCTCGAAGAGGACGGCGCCGTCGGGCAGCTCGGCGGCGGTGCGTCCGCGCGCGTCGAGGCGAAGCGCGGCGCCGACCGCGACGATGCGGACGTCGATGTACGGCCGCCGGACGAGGCGCGGGATGGTCACGCCGAACGCGGTGGCGACGTAGCCGGGCGCGCCGCGGGCCAGCGGCAGGAGCCGGCTGTCGTTGAAGCGGCGCTTGATGACGCGCGCGTAGTCGGCCTGCCAGTCGGCGTCGAGGCCGACGCCGGCGAACTGGGTGAGGCGGCCGTCGACGTCGAGCAGCCGCAGCGGCGAGGGCGCCTCGGCCGGGTCGGCGGCGCGCGCGAGGTCGCGGGCGAGGCCGCGCGCGGTCGGCGGCGAGGCGCCGCAGACGTCGTGCACGGCGTTGCCGGTGCCGAGGCGGAGCGGCAGCAGCGCGGGCAGCGGCGCGCCCGCGGGCGCGAGCCGGAGCAGCGCGGCGGCGGTCTCCATGAACGTGCCGTCGCCACCGCCGGGACAGACGACGTCGTGGCCGGCGGCGAGGATCGCGCGCACCGCCTGCTCGCCGGACGGGAGGCTGTCGGTGACGAACAGGTCCTCGGCGGCGACCTGGCCCGCGAACCAGCGGAGGCGCGCCGGCGTCACCCCCTGGGCGCGCCGGTTGAGCAGCACCGCGACGCGGCGCCCGCCGGTCATGGCTC
>DASZXE010000392.1:0-3178 GCA_035546475.1 Kofleriaceae bacterium | reverse complement strand
GAGATGTGCTTCCGCGACCTGCAGCACACGGCGCGCGCGGTCCACGGGGCGGCGGTCCGGCTCGAGGTCGCGCTCGCCTCCGCGGCCGAGCTCGCCGGCTCGGACGTCGCGCGCGCGGCCGCGGCGCAGACCGAGGGCCTGCGGCGCAACCTGCGCGACCTGCTGGCGCCGTACCTCGAGCGGACGCGCCGCCCGGGCCGCCACGACTCGCCGGGCAGCTACCCGCGGCTGCGCGCGCGGTTCGCGCCGCTCGCCGAGGCGCCGCTCGCCAGCGACGCCGAGCTGCTCGCCACCAGCGCGCGCTTCCTCTCCCTCGCCGCCACCTGTCTCGACGACGCCGCGCTGCTCGCCTCCGCCTCCGCCGACTGACGCCCGCCGTCAGGCCTCGGTGAAGGCGTGCGGCCCGGTCAGGCGCTGTGCCGAGAACCAGCGGCGCGCGGCCTCGGCGTGGAGCGGAAAGGCGAAGACGTCGTCGAGGCCGCCGGGGCCGAACACCAGGCCGCGCGCCGACGTCTCGGCACCGGGCGCCCACGGCCCGAGCGCGCCGCGGTCGAGCGGGACGCCGGCGGCGAATAGCAGCACCCGGTCGGGGCGCGGCTCCGTCGACGTGAACCAGCTCGGCGCCAGCGACGCCGGCTCGATGCTCACGCCGGCCTCCTCCCGCAGCTCGCGCGCCGCGCCGACCGCCCACGCCTCGTGCTCCTCGACGAAGCCGCCGGGCAGCGCGAGGCGGCCCACCTGCGGCGGGATCGCCCTCCGCACGACGAGGAGCCCCAGGCGTCCCTCCGACGCGACCGGCTGCAGCACGACCGCGACCGGGATCGGGTTCGCCCACACCTGCGCGCCGCATCGCGGGCAGGTCCGCGGGTACTGCAGCGGCGGCGGGAACGCGGCGCCGCACCGCGAGCAGAACGTATCGCGCGGGTTCAACATGTCACTCCTTCGGGATGAGAGCGGTGGCCAGGACCGACCGTCTCGTCGAGAGATCGGCCTCGGGGACGAGCGCGGGTGATCATGGACGCGCGCAATCGCCCGGAGGTCCATCGAGAAGGCCTCGTCGCAGGATCTCGACGTCCATGGTCCAGCGCGTGTCGCCGGCCGACGCCGGTCGCTGCGCGAGCGTACGGCGCTGCCGATCGGGCGTCATCAGCGGCGGCTATCGACACGGCCACGCCGCGGTTGCGCGGCGCGCGTCGATCTCGGGCGGCTCTCGCGGGACGGCGCGCGGCCGTCACCTGCCGACGCGACGCCGACGCAACCGGGCCGGGACGTGGTCGATACCGGCCGGCATGAAGCTCACCCCTTGTGCCGCTGCGAGCGCGCGACGTAGGATCGGGAGAATGAGGAGATTCGGCTGGATCGCCGCGGGGCTGACGATGGCGGCCGGCCTGGCGGCCGGCTGCAAGTTCCCGTACCCGGGCGACGTCCCCGACGACGACGGGACGGCGATGCACGCGATCGGCGGCTCCGTGACCGGCCTGTGGACCGGCGGCGCGGTGACGCTCCACCTGGCCGCGGGCGACGTGACCGAGGACGTCGCCGCCAGCGCAGGCCAGCCGTTCGCGTTCACGTCGCACGTGCTCGACGGCGAGTCGTACCTGGTGACGGTGGCCGACGACGGCCCCGACCACGACTGCGTGGTCGCCAACGGCAGCGGCCGGGTCGACGGCGCCGATGTCACCGACCTCGACGTCGAGTGCACGAACCTCATCCCGCACGGGATCGCGATCTCGACGCCCGTCGACTTCACGTTCGACCCGCGCACGACCCACTATCCGCTCGCGGTCTCGATCCTCCAGCAAGAGGTGTCGGTCACCGTCAGCGGCCCGACGCTCACCTCCGCGAAGGTCGCAGGCCAGGCGGTCACCATCGGTCAGCCGTCACCGCCGGTGCCGCTCGGCCAGGGCATGACCACGGTCCCCGTCGACGTCGCCAAGGGCGCGCTCTCGCAGCACTACGAGCTCGTCTTCGACCGCGGCGCCATCCCGATCACGGAGGACCTGTACGCCCGCGCCTTCAACGCCGGCGCCGGCGACCACTTCGGCGTCGCCGCCGCGGCTTCGGGCGACTGGGCCGCGATCGGCGCCGACGCAGAGGACAGCTCGTCCGACAATGGCGTCGACGACGGCACCTCGCGGTCGGGTGCCGTGTACATCTACCATCGCGAAGGCAACTCCTGGCGGTCCACGCAGAAGCTGAAGGGCTCCGCGCTCGCGACCGACCGCCATCTTGGCGAAGCCCTCGCGATGGAAGGCGACACGCTGGTGGTCGGGGCGCGCCAGGACGACGCTCTTGGCGTCGATGCCGGCGCCATCTATGTCTTTCGACTCGATGCAGGCGCCGGCCTGTGGCACGAGGAACAGCGCATCACCGCGACGGACGGAAGCCGTGGGGATCGGTTCGGCCAGTCCGTCGCGCTCAGTGGCGACTACCTCGCGGCCTCTGCCCCGTCGTACGACGCTGGCACCGGTAACCTCGGCGACAACTTCGGGCAGGTCTACATCTTCCATCGAAGCGGAGCTAGCTGGTCGCAAAGCGCGATCGTCGACCCCATGCCGCGTGTGGTGGAGGACTACTTCGGCACCCAGGTTGCGCTCGATGGAGACTCGCTGGCGGTCCTCACGGCGAGCCGCACGTACGTGTACCGCCGCGCCGGCGCGTCGTGGAACGAGGAACCTGTTCCCGCCGATGCAACCGGCACTGGCCTCGACCTCGAGGGGGATGATCTCGTCGTCGGCACCCGCACGTATCACCGTACCGGCACGAGCTGGTCCTTCGTGTCCGATCTGCCCGCCCCGGCACAGCTACCGAACCCAACCTATGGGCCGTCGGTGGCTCTGCACAGGGACCTGATCATCACGACCGTGAACGACCAAAGCCTGATGGCATGGCAGCGGATCGGCGCGACCTGGGTGGCGACCCCGCCTGTCTTGCGATCGCAAGGGCACGGCTTCAACTTTGGCTACGCGCTCGCCCTCGAGACGGAGGGAGTCGTCGTTGGTGATTTCCGTGACAGCGGGCCAGCCAGCGACAGCCAGGACAGCGGCACCGTCTGGTTCTTCCACTGATGCCCGCCGGCGCCCGGCGACGGTCAGCGACGACTGACAGGATTGGCCCAATGCCGCTCGAGGGGAGCCGGCGACGATCCAGGAGCTCGATCTTGCAGCCATGCGCTCGG
>DASZXE010000391.1:0-10940 GCA_035546475.1 Kofleriaceae bacterium | reverse complement strand
TGATCACGGCGCGAAGCCGCGCGGCGGCGTGCGGCGCTGCAGCCAGTTGGTCGGCGGGTACGCGCCGGCGCCGTCGATGACGTGCAGCGTGTAGGCGTGGCGCGACGCCGGCGAGCGGTTCGCCCGGCTGGCGTGCGGCAGGTGGCCGTCGAGCAGGACGAGCCCGCCCTGCCCGACCTCGAGCGGCACCAGCGCCGCCTCGTCCCACGGCGTCGGATCGAGGACGTCCATCCGCGTCGCGCGGCCGGTGCGCACGAAGCGCGCGCGCAGGCCGCCGCGGTGGCCGCCCGGCAGCGCCCACAGGCAGCCGTTGTCCTCGCGCGCGTCCTCGAGCGCGAACCACAGGCCGAGCAGCCGGTCCGGCTCGGTGTGGAGGAAGGTCGCGTCCTGGTGGCAGCGCACCTCGCCGCCGATGAACGGCTGCTTGAAGATGTACATCGACTGCACGAGGCGCGGCTCGTCGACGCCGAGCGACGCGACCAGCGCGGCCAGGGCCGGCGTCCGCGAGAAGGCCGCGAAGACCGGATCGAGATCGTGGAGGGCGTGGCCGAGCTTGTTGATCGACCGCGCCACCGGTCCGCGCAGCGCGCCCGCCGCGTCGAACGCCTCCTCCTCGAAGAAGAAGTGGATCTCCTCGGCGGAGTCGAGGAAGTAGTCGTCGGTGCGGCGCGCCTGGTCATCGGTCGTGAAGATCGATCGATGGCTGTCGGCGTCGAAGCCGGCGACCAGCTCGTCGGCGCGCGCGCGCAGCGGGTCGCACGCCGCGCGGTCGACGAAGCCGTCCAGCACCAGGAAGCCGTCCTGCGCGAACCGCGCCCGCTGCTCGGCGGTCAGCCCGCGCAAGGACGTTCCTAGAACAGCAGCTCGAGCTGCGCGCCGACCAGGAAGGTGAGCACGTCGTCGACGTGGTACCGGTGGCCGATGAGGTCGATGCGCGGCACCGACAGCGGGTTGACCTCGCGGGTGCCGGGCGTGACCAGCTCGTTGTCGTCGGTCTCGCAACCGGTCGTCCGGCTCGCCGAGCAGGTCGGCAGGTCGACGCCGGCGTCGGTCGCGGTGATGACGTGCTCGGTCTCGGTCCCCGCCTCGACGAGCGCGGTCACCCGCAGCCGGCGGCCGACCTCGATGCGGCCGTGCACCCGCGCGGCCAGCTCGAGGTAGTTCTCGATGTTCGTGATGCCCGGGTGATCGAGCGGCTGCACGCCCGACGCGACCGGGTCGGCGTCGAGGACGAGCGGCCCGCTGGTGGTCGACTCGCCGGCGAGCGAGAAGACCTCCCACATCTCGGTGTACTGGCGGCCCTCGAAGTGGCCGATGACGTGGCCGCCGAGGCCGAGCGACAGGCGGGCGCCCTCGTTGCCCTGATCGACCGCGTAGGCGTCGAGGTTGAAGCGGACGCCGGCCTCCTGGCTCGGGCCGGTGTTGCGCGCGCCGAAGCCGGGCGACGCGAACGGCGACTTCGACGTCGTCGCGAACGGCGCCATCCACCAGGCCTCGAACGTCGGCTCGGCCCAGCCGAGGCGGCGCGTCATCGACGTCCACAGGCGGATCTCGTGGACACCGCGGCCGACGCCGGTCGAGCCGGCCAGGTCGTCGCGCGAGATCGACATGATCTTGCCGATCGCGAAGCGGCCCTCGACGCCGAGCTTCCAGGTCGGCTTGGTGTCGTCGCGGCGCTGGTTCATCGGCATCCAGACGAGGCCGGCGTGGAGCTGGTCGATGCCGTGGCGCTTCGGCCCGCGGAAGACCATCGGATCGTCGGAGGCGAAGCCGGTGCCGCCGTTCTGGCCGTCGAAGCCGGCGGCCGGCAGGATGCCGTCGCGGATCGTGCTCGACGTCGTGCGGTCGACGCAGGTGCCGCCGGCGCCGAAGATGCACGGCGTGTCGCGCTGGTCGAGCTCGAGGCTGCGCTGATCGGACAGCACGTACGGCATCGCGACGGTGACCGCCAGATCGCGGAACAGGTCGAGCTCGAGGCGGGGGATGACGGTGTGGCGCGCGCCCTCGAAGACGAGGTCGTCGCCGACCGGCTCGGCGTCGGTCGGATCGGTGCCGGGGCGGCCCGCCATCTCGCGGCGGATCGCCGACCGCCGGATGTCGAGGCGGTAGTCGAGCGTCAGCCGCAGGTGGACGCGGTCCGGCTCGGTGTCGGTGTAGGCGGCGTTCGAGCCGTCGCTGGCCTCGGTGGGGCCGACCGTGGGCCCGGCCCAGGCGACGCCGTGGAACGCGCCGCCCAGCGTGGTGGCGGCCAGGATCGGCACGGCTGCGACGAAGGTACGCCCCACGACGGCTGCACGTTACCGCGCGCGTCGGCGCCGCCGCAAGCCGCGGCCCCCGCGAGCGCAGCGCGCCGCACACATTCAGGGCGGCGCGGTCGGCGCCCGCACCGTCGCGGTCGGCGGCGCGTCGGGCAGCGCCGCGGGCAGCGCGTCGGGCAGCGCGTCGGGCAGCGCGAGGACCAGCTCGACGACGATGCGGCCGACCGCGGCGATGGTGGCGGGATCGACCTTGTCGGCGGTGTCGGTCGGCCGGTGGTAGTCGTCGTGCATACTGGTCGACAGCCACAGGTAGCGGACGCCGGCGGCGGAGAAGCTGGCCTGGTCGCCGCGGGTCTCGATCTGCGGGCGCACGACGCGCTCGAGCGGGCCGAAGTCGTCCGCCGAGACCAGCGGGCGGTGGACCGTGCGGGCGGCGGCGCGGGCGCGGGCGACGAGGTCGTCGGCGCCCTCCGACGTGAGGATGCCGATCGCGTCGTCGGGCACGATCGTGTGCGCGAGCGCGTAGAGCTCGCCCGACAGGAAGCGGGCGCGGCCGATCATGTCGAGGTTGATCATCACGATCGCGCGGTCGAGCGGCAGCACCGGCGCGTCGACGTAGGCCTGCGAGCCGAGCAGGCCCACCTCCTCGGCGCCGAACGCGACGACCACGACCGTCGGCCGCGGGCGCTGGCCGGCGTGGGCGAGCGCGGCGGCGATCGCGCACAGGCCGGCGACGCCCGACGCGTTGTCGTCGGCGCCGGGGTAGATCGCGCCGCCGATGACGCCGAGGTGATCGAGGTGGGCGCCGATGATGACGTGGCCGGCGCCGGGATCGCTGCCGCGGATCACGCCGACGACGTTCTGCGAGTGGACGTCGCCGGCGGTGAACGGCGCGAGGTAGCCGCCGCCCGGGCCGGCGGGCTCGAGGCCGGCCTCGCGGAACCAGGCGGCGATCTTGTCGGCGGCGGCGGCCTCGTCGGGCGTGCCGCTGCCGCGCCCGCGCAGGGCCGGGTCGGCGAGGAAGGCGACGTGGGCGCCGATCTCGGCCGTCGGCGGGAACCAGGTGACGCGGGCGCCTGGGACGGCAGTCCCCGGGGAGGCCGGAGCGGTGGCCGCAGCGGAGGCCGGAGCGGAGGCCGGAGCCGGCGGATCGACCGGGTCCGCGGCCGGCCGGCTCGGCGCCGCCGGCGATCGCGACACGGTCGGCGCGTCCTTGCACCCTGCCCCGCCGGCCACGCCGACCGCGCCCGCGAGCGCCAGCGCGGCGACGACCGCCGCCCTGGCCGAGCTCGATCGTGGAGCGGGCGCACCCATGGCCCCCGAGCATGCCCGATCGCCGGGCTCGCCGGCGCGCTCGAATCCCGCAACGACCGCTCCGCGAGGGGAGACTTCCGGCGGCTGGTGCGCCCTCGCGGCGTTCTGCGGGGGAGGGGTTGGGTATGGAGCCCGATCTTCTTGGTTCCTCAGCGCATGCCGAGGACGTCGAGCATGTCGTAGCGGCCGGGTGGCTGCTGCACGACCCAGCGCGCCGCCCGCAGCGCGCCGTGCGCGAAGATCGCGCGGTCGGTCGCCCGGTGCGTCAGCTCGAGCCGCTCGCCGGCGCCGAAGAAGTAGGCGGTGTGCTCGCCGACGACGTCGCCGCCGCGCACCGCCACCGCGCCGATCTCGCCGGCCGGCCGCGCGCCGATGTCTCCCGCGCGCGCGTAGCGGCCGACCGCCGCCAGCTCCTGCCCGCGCGCCGCCGCGATCGCCCGCGCGATGCCGAGCGCGGTGCCCGACGGCGCGTCGCGCTTCGCCCGGTGGTGCAGCTCGACGATCTCCGCGTCCCAGCTCGCGTCGAGCGCGCGCGCCGCCCGGCCGACCAGCCCGATGAGCAGGTTCACGCCGACCGAGAAGTTCGGCGCGCCGACGACCGGCGCCACCTCGGCGAGCGCGGCCAGCGCGGCCTCCGCCTCGGCGTCGAGGCCGGTGGTGCCGACCACCGCCGCGATCCGCCGGGCGCGCGCCGCGCGGGCGATCGCCGTCGTCGCCGCCGGCGTCGTGAAGTCGATGTAGACCGGCGCCGCCGCCAGCGCCGCGTCGATGAGCGCGGTCGCCCGCACGCCGGGCGCGACCTCGTGATCGATCGCCGGCGCGTCGGTCCGATCGAGCGCGGCGGCGACCCGGACGTCGTCGCGCGTGCCCGCCGCCGCCAGGAGCGCCCGGCCCATGCGGCCGCTCGGCCCGAGGATGGTGACGGCCAGCGGCCCTGCGGTCACTTCAGGAGCTCCAGGCGGGCCAGCTCGGCGCGGAGCTGCTCGTAGAGCCCCGGCGTCACCGGCACCATCGGCAGGCGCAGCTCCTGCTCGACGCGGCCCTGCAGGTGGAGCGCGGCCTTGACCGGGCCGGGGCTCGCCTCCGCGAACAGGAGGCCGTTCAGCACCCGCAGCGCGTGGTGCAGGTCGCGCGCGGTCTTCCACTGGCCGGCGGCGGCGGCGTCCCACATCTGCGCCATCATCGCGGGCGCGACGTTCGACACCACCGAGATGACGCCGCGCGCGCCGACCGCGTAGAGCGGCATCGTCGTCGCGTCGTCGCCGGAGATGACGAGGAACTTGCCGCCGCAGCGGGCGACCAGCTCGGTCGCGCGCGGCAGGCTGCCGGTCGCCTCCTTGATGCCGACGACGTTGTCGATCGCGGCGAGGCGGACGACGGTGTCGGGCAGGAGGTCGACGCCGGTGCGGGTCGGCACGTTGTAGAGGAGGACCGGCAGCTTGGTCGCCGCCGCGACCGCGGCGAAGTGGCGGTACATCCCCTCCTGGCCGGGCCGGTTGTAGTACGGCGTCACGTGCAGCAGCGCGTCGGCGCCGACGTCGGCGGCGCGCTTCGACAGCTCGATCGCCTCGGCGGTGGAGTTGCCGCCGGCGCCGGCGATCACCGGCACCCGCCCGGCGGCGACCCGCACGACGTGGCGGACGACGTCGATGTGCTCGTCGACGTCGAGCGTCGCCGACTCGCCGGTGGTGCCGACCGCCACCAGGCCGTCGATGCCGCCCGCGAGCTGGTGCTCGACCAGCCGGGTGAGGGCGTCGTGATCGACGGCGCCGTGCTTGAACGGGGTGACCAGCGCGGTCATCGCGCCTTCGAGGTTGGGTCGGGTCATTCGCCTGGTTCCTGGTCCGTCATTGTAGTTCCTCGGGCCGGCGCCGCGCCTCGCGCTCCGGCGGCTTCGTCGTGGGGATCCGCCCGGTCCTCGCTGTGCTCGAGTCCCCACTCCTCGCGGCTGGCCCGAGGAGAGGTCTGCTGGGTCGGCTCCTCCTTACCAGAACGCCGGACGGGCGGGCTGCATTTCTCGTCGGCGCGACGGGCGTTCGCGCGCCGCATGCCACAATGAGCCATGGCGAAACGACCCGGTGCGGAATCGGCGCTGGCGGCGGCGGTGGTGGCGTTCGACGAGCAGCTCGGCGAGTACGAGCGGCTGGCCGAGCTGCTGCTGCGCACGCCGATGGGCACGGTCAAGCACCTCGAGCGGGCCAACCAGACGATCGAGGAGATCGCCGAGACCGAGCGGCGGCTCGAGACCACCGGCCGCGCGCTCGCCGAGGCGCTCGGCCAGGCCCGCGACCGCCAGCAGGCGCTGGCGACGCAGATCGTCGCCCACCTGCCGGCGGTGCAGGAGCGCAACGAGGCGCTGCGGTCGGTGCTGGGCGAGCTGCAGCAGCTCGGCGAGGCGCTGCGCGAGATCAACGCCGCGGCGGCCGCCGGCGCCGCCGTGCGCGAGGTCGAGGAGCGGGTGAGCGCGCTCGCCGATCGCGCCGAGGCGCTGTCCGCCCGCGCGCGCGACGGCGGCTTCGAGGATCAGGCGTCGCAGGCGCACGCGCTGCACCAGCAGATGCTGGCGGTCGTCCGCAAGCTGCGCACCGTCACGTCGAAGCAGAGCTGACGCCGCCGGCGACAACCGGTCCGCTCCGTGCGACGCTCCGGCCGGGGAGGACGCGATGCCAGCACGCGCGCTCGTCATCCAGCTCGTGGTCGCGCTCGCGGTGGTCGCCGGGTCGCCCTCGCCCGGCTCCGCCCGGCCGGCGCCGACGATCTCCGTCGACGCCGAGCTGCTCACCGTCCACGCGACGAGGCACCGCGTCCTCGACCGCCGCGGCCGCTCGACGACCGACCCGCTGCTCGGCCGCCAGCCGGCGCTCGCGAAGCCGCCGTTCAGCGCCTACAAGGGCTACCGCGTGCTCCGCCGCGGCGCCGCGATCCTCGCCACCGGCATGGCGTGGAAGACCCGGCTGCCGAACCACCGCGACCTGATGATCGCCCTCGCGCGCGTGATCGTGCCGAAGAAGCGGACCGAGCCGACGCGCTTCGTGATCACGGCGAGCCTGGCGACCGCCGGCTCGACCGGCTTCAGGCAGGTGCTCGAGGCCGAGGTCGGCCCCGGCGACATCGTCTTCGTGCCCGCCGACGCGTACCGCGGCGGCCTCGTCGTCGTCGGCATCAAGCTCGCGGCGCACTGACCAGCTCCGCCGGAAACGCGCACCCGCTGCGCAGCGACGCAATCATTGCGCCGGCCGAGATCGCGAGTGACGACTGACCAGGATCGCACTACCTTCGACTCGAATGGCCGAGCCGATCCTCGACGTCCGCCACCTCATCTCCGTCGTGCAGGAGCTCTCGCTCGCGCGCGACCTGCCGGCGGTGATGGCGATCGTGCGCACCGCCGCGCGCCGCCTGACCGGCGCCGACGGCGCGACGTTCGTGCTGCGCGACAGCGGCCGCTGTTACTACGCCGACGAGGACGCGATCTCGCCGCTGTGGAAGGGCCAGCGCTTCCCGATGGAGGCCTGCATCAGCGGCTGGTCGATGCTGCACCGCGAGGCGGTCGCCATCCCCGACATCTACGCCGACCCGCGCATCCCGACCGACGCCTACCGGCCGACGTTCGTGAAGAGCCTCGTGATGGTGCCGATCCGCACCGCCGCGCCGGTCGGCGCGATCGGCACCTACTGGGCGCACCGCCACCTCGCGACCGACGCGGAGATCGACCTGCTGTCGACGCTCGCCAACAGCACGTCGATCGCGATGGAGAACGTGCAGCTCTACGCCGAGCTCGAGCAGCGGGTCGTGCAGCGCACCGCCGACCTCGTGCGCGTGCAGCGGCAGAAGGACGAGCTCGCCCAGCTCATCGTCCACGACCTCCGCAGCCCGGCGTCCGGCATCATGCTGGCGAGCCGCGTCCGCCTGCGCGACGGCCAGGCGAGCGAGGCCGAGCGCCGGCGCTGGCAGGCGGTGCACACCTCGGCCGAGGCCATCCACCGGATGGCGATGAACCTGCTCGACGTGATGCGCAGCGAGGACGGCACCTTCGCGCCGCGCTTCGGCGAGCGGGCGACCGCCAAGCTGGTCTCCGACGCGTTCGAGCAGATGGCGCCGCTCGCCGACGCCAGTGGCCGCACCCTGGTCCTCGACGCCCGCGAGCTGCCGCCGGCGATCGCGTGCGACGAGGAGGGCGTGCGCCGGCTCCTGCAGAACCTGATCGACAACGCGATCCGCCACAGCCCCGAGGGCGGCACCGTCACCCTGCGCGCCGCCCGCGCCGGCGACGACCTCGAGCTGCGCGTGATCGACGACGGGCCCGGCATCCCGGCGGCACAGCGCGCCGCGGTCTTCGAGCGCGGCGTGCAGCTCGCCAGCGCGCATCCCAGCGGCCACAGCGGGCGCGGCCTCGGCCTGGCGTTCTGCCGGCTGGCGGCCGAGAGCCACGGCGGGACGATCACGATCGAGGACAACCAGCCGGCCGGCAGCGTCTTCGTCGTGCGGCTGCCGGTCGCACGCGCCGCCTGACGCGGTCGTGGTACGCCGTCGGCATGGAGTCCGCCGGCCTCGACCAGGCGCCCTCGGGCGCGCGGGCGCCGGCGATCGAGACCGACGCGCTGACCCGCCGGTTCGGTGGCCTGGTCGCGGTCGACCACCTGACGCTCGCGATCGAGCGCGGCACCATCTTCGGCCTGCTCGGCTCGAACGGCGCCGGCAAGACGACGCTCATCAAGATGCTGACGACGATCCTGCCGCCGACCTCGGGGCAGGCGCGGGTCGCCGGCTGCGACGTCGTCCGCGACGCGCGGCGCGTGCGCGCGCGCATCGGCTACGTGCCGCAGCTCGTGTCCGCCGACGGCGCGCTGACCGGCCGCGAGAACCTGACCCTGTCGGCGCGCCTCTACGGCGTGCCGCGCCGCGCGCGCGCCGATGCGATCGCGCAGGCGCTCGCCTTCATGGACCTCGACGAGGCCGCCGACCGCCTCGTCCGCGGCTACTCGGGCGGCATGATCCGCCGGCTCGAGATCGCCCAGGCGCTGCTCCACCGGCCCGAGGTGCTGTTCCTCGACGAGCCGACGATCGGCCTCGACCCGCTGGCCCGCCAGGCGGTGTGGGAGCGGCTGCGCGAGCTGCGCGAGCGCGGCGAGACGACGATCCTGCTGACCACCCACGACATGGAGGAGGCCGAGCTCCTGTGCGACCGGATCGCGATCCTGCACCGCGGCACCGTCCGCGCCGACGGCACGCTCGCCGAGCTGTGCGCCCGCTTCGAGGCCGAGCGGCTCGAGGAGATCTTCGTGCGGGTCGCCGGCGGCCCGCTCGACACCGGAGGGAGCTACCGTGACGTCGCCCGCGCGCGCCGCACCGCCCGCCGGCTGGGCTGATCGCGCGCGGCCGCTCGCGGCCTTCGCCGAGCAGGTCCACGCCATCACCGCCGTCGAGGTGCGCAAGCTCGGCCGCGACCCGACCGAGCTGCTCACCCGCTCGGTGCAGCCGGCGCTCTGGCTGCTCGTCTTCGGCCAGGTCTTCGCCCGCACGCGCGCGATCCCGACCGGCGGCGTCAGCTACACCGCCTTCATGGCGCCCGGCATCCTCGCCCAGAGCGTGCTGTTCATGGCGATCTTCTACGGGATCGCGGTCATCTGGGAGCGCGACCTCGGCACGCTGCACAAGCTGCTGGTGAGCCCGGCGTCGCGGGTCGCGCTCGTCGTCGGCAAGGCGCTGTCGGCCGGCGTGCGCGGGCTCGTGCAGGCGGCGATCGTCTACATCATCGCGGTCGCGCTCGGCGTGCGCCCGCAGGTCGATCCGGTCTCGCTCGCCGGCGTGATCGCGTGCGTCGTGCTGGCGTCGGCCCTGTTCGCGACCTTCTCGCTCGTCATCGCCTGCCTGGTGAAGACCCGCGAGCGGTTCATGGGTATCGGCCAGGTGCTGACGATGCCGCTCTTCTTCGCGTCGAACGCGATCTACCCGCTCGGCCTCATGCCCCGCTGGCTGCGCGTGATCGCGCGCGGCAACCCGCTCAGCTACGTCGTCGACGCGCTCCGCCACTTCATGATCGGCGCCGGGGCGCTCGGCGTCGGCCTCGACTTCGCGGTCATGACCGGCGTCCTCGCCGTCCTCGTCGCCCTCGCCGCCCGCCTCTACCCGACGCTCGTGCGGTGATCCGCTTGCGCCCGCGGCCGCGCGCGGCGCAGCTCCTGCGCCCGCCGGCGGCGGACCGCCCCGCGCGGACGGGCGCTCCCGTCCGGCATGTCGAGTGCACGCATGGAGGGCATGCAGGATCCGAAGCTGCTCAAGATCCTGGCGGTCTGGTCGCTGATCCCGACCTACATGCTCGCGGCCGGCGCGATCGGCTACGGGCTCGACCGCTGGCTGCACAGCTTCCCGCTGGTCACCGGGCCGTGCCTGCTCATCGCCTTCGGCCTCGCGATCCGCGACATGCTGGCGCTCCGCAAGGGGCTCGACGACGGAGGCGCGGGTGGGTGAGCTCGGCGGCGCGCTGCCGTACGTGGTCATCGCCAACGCGGCGCTGGTGGCGCTCGTGCTGGTGGTGGTGGCGGCGATCGTCGGCCGCCGGCTGCGCGAGGTGCCGGGGCCGCTGCAGAACGCGATCGAGCGCGGCCTCGAGTGGTTCGTCGGGCAGGCGCGCGCGATCCGCGCCGACGCGGTGACCGCGATCGTCCCGTTCCTCGCCAGCCTGTTCGCCTTCATCCTCGCCTGCAACCTGCTCATCGTCGTGCCGGTGCCACTCCTGCGGGTGGCGCCGACGACCTACTACGGCGCGACGCTCGCGCTGGCGCTCACCGCGGTCGGCGGCGTCGTCGTGCTCGGCGTGCGCCTGCACGGGCTGGCGGCGACCGCGCGCCACCTGGTCTGGCCGAATCCGCTGCAGCTCGTGTCGGAGGTCAGCCACGTGCTGTCGCTGTCGCTGCGGCTGTTCGGCAACATGGGCGGCGAGCTGCTGGTCGCCGTGCTGGTCACCGCCGCGGTGCCGTACGGGCTGCCGCTCGTGATCCACGCGCTCGGGCTCGTGCCGGCGGTGGTGCAGCCGCTGGTCTTCACGCTGCTGGTCTCGAACTTCCTGGGCGAGGCCGTTCACCAGGAGCCCGCGCGCCAGCCGGCGAGCGAGCCCGCACCGGAGGCCCCATGAGAGAGATCTTCCTCGTGCTCGCGCCCGCGCTCGCGATCGTGCCCGCCGCGGTGGCGGCGTCGCTGTCGATGCGCACCATCTCGCAGACCGCCCTCGAGGGGATCACACGGCAGCCGGCGGTGTCGTCGCAGCTCTTCACGACGATGCTGGTGTCGATGGCGCTCGTCGAGGCGCTGGTCATCTACTGCCTCGTCATCGCCCTCATGCTCGCCGGCAAGATCTAGTGCCGCGATGTC